>JAFZIJ010000109.1 GCA_017554445.1 Victivallales bacterium | reverse complement strand
GGCCCCGGCCATAGCTGGAAACACTTTGTCCCCAATAGTTCGCTCTTCAAAAAACATCCGGAATATTTCCCCATGAAAGACGGTCGCCGCCAGCCGAATGGACGCACCGCCTGTTTCTCCAATCCAGACGTTCGACGCATTTTCCGAAAAAACCTACGTGCCTATCTTCGTGACCACCCCTATTGGGATATTTTCGCCTTCTGGGCGGAAGATCTGCCGGACATGCAATACTGCCAATGCCCCGAATGTTCGAAACGTTCCACGACGGATTGGTATCTGACGCTCGTCAACGAAGCAGCCAAAGTCGTTGCCAAAGTCCTTCCAAATGCGCGTTTTGAATTCATTGTCTATCAAGGCACGAACAATCCGCCACAGACCATTCGGAAACTTTTCCGCGACGGTGAAAACATGCTTGTCAATTTCTGTTTCGGCCAAACACGCGATCTGTTCACGCCATTTGCAGAAAGAAAACATACAAATGACGAGCTATTCGAGCTTTACAGCAATTGGCGGTCATTCCTAAGCAACGTTGGCTATAAAGGCAAGATGATGCTCATGGAATATTATAATCTCTGCGAGTATCCAAACACGGGCCCATGCGGCCGTGCATTGATGTGGCCACTGCATGTCATGCAACAAGATATCCAATTCTATCTACACGATGGCATGAACGGCCTTGGCGCCTTCACGGGTTTTGACCGTCTCGCCTTTCCATCTCCTTGGAAACATTGGGCTTGGATCAATCTCTGGACCAATCCGAATCTCAATCTCAAAGAGCTTGAAAAGGAATTTCTCCAATGCTATTACGGCGAAGATGCCCAAGCCTTCGGTACTTATTTTCAAAAGCTCGAAAAGGTCATGCTAACAAAGTGTTCCAAAGAAAATCTCATTGATTTGGAAGGACTTAGCTTCATGTTCTATGGTCTTTCAGGAGAACGGATCGACAGCATCCGCGTCCATCTGCAATTGGCGATTCTCATCAAGCATCTCCACTGGGCTTTCCAATGTGATAATCGTGAAGATTTTGAATCATGGAAAAAGTGCTATCTCTCTTTCCAACAAAACAACGCAACACTACTCTCCAAAATTGTAGCCCCATTCCCCATGCTTTGGTTCGACTTTTTGCTTAACAGAATCGGCTGGCTTCCCGACGGCACAAAACGCCATTTCCGCCCCGGAACTAAAGAAACATTGTTATAATCCAGAACTTCCAGAATATCCAGAACTTCCAGAACAATCTCCCACTATGAAACACACACTTTTAGCAATGGCTTTTCTGGCAACCAGCGTCTATGCGCGGCAGGCGGGCATATATGACAAATCACCCGACATGACCGCCGCTCTCCAAAACGCTTTGACGACAGCAAATTACGATGTCGTCCAACTGACTGCCGCCCAGCTCTGCGATGAACATCAGCTGAAGGCGTTGGATTTGGTGGTCATTCCAGACGCAAAGGTCGTTCCCGCCCCTGCTCTGCCGATGATCCGCTCTTTTCTACAATCCCGCAAGACGCTTCTCCTGTTAGGTCCGCGTCCATTCAACACATTGCAATTCAACGATGGCGAAGATTGGCTCACGGAAAATGAAATTCGTGAAAAACGCGCCAATATCATATCCTCTCCTGTGTCATTGCAACCGACCGCCGCCTGGAAACGCTCCGCCCGCGATGGCAACATCAAAGGCAATCTGGAAGTCAATAGTAACTCTATACATTATAGGGTCGAACGACTGTATGGATGGAACACATACGCCGCCCCATGCGAAGGAATCTATCCACAAGGCCATGATCTGCTGTGCTTTAGGGCGAAAGGCAACGCCAACACAACTGCCCTCTATATCGAATTCGTCGAAAAGGACAATTCCCGATGGTGCGCCGTCACGGATATCACGACGGAATGGCGTCGGATTGTCTTCTCCCCCAAGGACTTCAAATTCTGGCATGACTGCCGCCCCACCCGCCCGCGTGGCGGTGACGGCGACCATTTCCGCCCAGCCGAAGCCATCCGCATGAACATCGGCCTCGCGGACAGCCATACGCCGTTTTTGGACGGCTCCCCGTTGGAATTTTTCATTGAAGACATAGGTACCGCTCCAGACGATGGTTCGCAAGCGATTCTGCAGCTCCCTGAATTTCCAATTCTGGAGACATTCTATCCCGCCTACAAGCAATATCCGCTGTCCAATCGACCGGGCTTCTTTAGTACTCCTAACCGCTTCCGTGGACGTGGATTCCACCAAGAAGCACATTGGCGTTGGCGTCCATTCAAGATTGAAAATGGCAAGTTGCTACAAGAAGAAGACTTGCATCATCCATCCCATATCTGGATGACGCATTTTCTGGACGGCGAATTCAAAGACTCCCGCGTTGCGACCATCGCCGCGCCAATTGATTATAATGACGCAAACGCTATGTCCATCGTGACGCAATTAGCTGAACGTCTTGGACAGCAAATCGAACTAACCGCGGGTGGCGCGGAAGCTTTCGGCATGTTTCCAGACGAAGAGATGTCATTTGGCGCAGATGTCGTTTCGTTCCAAGATGTTGCAGACAACGAAAAACTTTTTGTCAACATCGTTGTTGCAGATGCCATTGGCCATGAGTTAGAAAAACGCCATCTTGCCTGTCCTTTAGAGGGTGATGATTCTTCCAAATCCTCCGCACCGTCCTTCTCATGGAAACCACCGCAAGCAGATGCGGATTATCGCGTAACCGTCCGTCTGCTCATGAATGATGCCGTCATTGATTCCGTTTCCCATGAATTCCATGTCATGCCGCCCCGCGAAGCGTTGCGCTCTAATACGAAAGGATTTATAACGGTCGAAGGTGACAATTTCATGCTAGATGGCAAGCCGTGGTATCCCGTCGGTGTAAACTATTGGAGCTCAAACATCGGTGCGATGGAATCCGTCGATTTCCGCCGTGCCTTCCTCGCCCCCGGCTACTACGATCCAGAGCAGATTGAACTGGATCTGGCCGCCATGGAATCCGTCGGCATCAATATGATTTCCTCCCAGCTGAAAGGCGACACAGGGCAGGAAAACACCGCCCACAATCTGCTTGATTTCCTGACCCGTTGCCGTCGCCATAATATTTATGTAAACGCTTTCCTGAAGCCCGCCAATCCGTTCATGTTTGACGATGAGAGAGTGAAGTCTATTCTCATCGACGGCGAACTCGTCCACATTCCGACGATTTTCGCCTACGATGTCTGTTGGGAGCCAGGCAATTACATTTTCAATCAGAACGGTCGTCCGAATTTTGACAAACGGTGGCGCGCATGGCTTGTCGAACGATATGGCTCCATCGAAAACGCCATCGCCGATTGGAAGTTTGAGCCCAACCGCGACAAAAACGGTAATGTCGTTTCGCCAACGGATGCACAGCTGAAGACCGACGGCGCATGGCGCGTCTATGTCGCCGCCTACAGGCGGTTTATGGATGATGTCACATCGCGCATCTGGAACGACGCCTCCCAGAAGCTCCGCTCATACGCGCCGAAACAGCTCTTCAGCTTCCGTCAAGGCAACACGTTGCCGCACGATTTCGCGCTGACAGGCCCCGTGAAGCATCTGGATTTCATCTGCCCGGAAGGCTATTCGATTCCGCTTTCGGAGGACGGCTACAACGCGGCAGGCTTCCTGACGCGTTTCGTCCACCACACGATGGGCGGCAAGCCGATCATCTGGGCGGAATTCGGCCGCCACGTCTGGAATCCGCGTGCGCAGGACGTCTCGCCATCCGCCATGGACAGCAGCGTCAAATACCATGAATTGTTCTACCGCATGGCCGTCGATTCGGGTGCGAACGGCACCGCGCCGTGGTGGTGGCCGGGCTGGTATCGCGTCAACGAACGCAGCGACTACGGCATCGCCAATCCGGACGGCACGCCGCGTCAACAGGCGAAACTGCTGCTCACCTACGGTCCGAAGCTCAAGACGCCGCGTCATTTCCCGCAGGGCGACATCCCCTTCCTCTACGACCGTGACGCCCATGCTGGCGGTTATTGGCATATCACCTTCAACGCAGGTCGCGATGCCTACAAGGCCGCCCGTGCCCAGAAACGCCATCTGAACGTTCGTACAGAAGCCACAGGCAAAACGTCCGCCGATGTTCCGCTGACCGCCGTCGGCAACATTCCGTTCAACGGTTCCAATCCGCCGAAACACCTCAACGCGGAGTTCAACTGGGTCAAAACAGAAGTCGTTGATGGCAAGCTACATGTACAGGCCAGCATCGGCAATCTGACGGAACCCCTTTGGCTTGCAAGCAAATCCGACACGTTGCGGACAGGCGACATCGTTCTTCTGGCCGATGGTCGCCCTGTCGCGAAACTGACCAAAGACACGCCGCGTTTCGCTGACGCCGTCTTCGATTTCACGATGCCACTTCCCGCCTCAAAGGAAATCTCCTTCCGCCTCTCCGCCTTCAATCGCGCGGAATTCGGTGAAATCCACCGCATTGCTGTAAAATAGTTGTTTTTCACGTCTCTCGTCTCTCGTCCCACGTCTCATGTCAAAATGATATGTTGGACGAGAGACGAGAGAGGGCGGTGTATGTTCCATTTTTCATTTTGTTCCAATTGAATGACTTGATAAAATTGCTCATTTTACTACATCGCAAAAAATAGCAGGAAAAATTGCTATAAAAATAGCAGAAAAAAATGCTATAAAAATAGCAAAATAAATTGCTAAAAAAATAGCAGTGTTTAAGGACTCACCTTTCACAGGAGAATGATCCATACCATGAATAGCAGAATCCTCTTTGCCATTCTAGTCACCGCCTCGCAAATAGTCTCGCAAACTGCGCGAGCATTTCATCAATTGGCCATGGATGGTCGGAATGTCTATGTCATCACAATACCGGACGACGCCATTCCTGCGGAGAAAACCGCCGCGCAGGAACTCCAGACGCATCTGAAACAGATGACCGATGCGGATTTCACCATCGTGACTGCTTCGGAATACAATGGCGGTCCGCGTCTGGCGGTCGGTTTTCAAAAAGGGCTTCCAGAAGTACTTTCCTCAGAACATTTTCTAAATCTTGGCCCGGAAGAATTGGTCATTGATTCAAGCGGCGATACCATCCTGCTCGCTGGCGGACGCCCACGCGGTGCCCTCTATGCCACTTATGAATTTCTGGAAAGCCTTGGCGTCCGCTGGTTTACGCCGATCGAGACATTCATCCCGCACAAGCCGACTCTGTATGTGGAAATCACCCCAACACGATACACATCGCCGTTCCGTTCGCGCACCAACGTACCCGGCAATGGCGCGACCGCTGAATGGTGCGCACGAAACCGCATGAACTCCCTTCTGGAATGGAGCCACCCCGGCGAAAAATACGGCGACGGCATCAAGCAAGGGCCTGACATGCATACGCTATGGCGTCTCATGAGCCCGGAAATCTTCAAGACGCATCCTGAATGGGCCGCGATGGTCGATGGTAAACGCATCACCAATCATGCCAACAACCATTGGGGAGCTTGCCTCTCCAATCCTGAACTCCAGAATTTCATCGTGGCACGCACCATGGATTGGTTGCGAAAGCATCCGGACATGACGGATGTCTGGTTCGGCCAGAACGATGGATCGCCTTATTGCACATGTCCCGACTGCCAGGCTTTTTATGATAAACATGGCGGCGTGCCGTCGTCGATCATTTGTTTTGTCATCAACAAACTCGCAGATGCTGTCGCAGCTGAATTTCCACATGTTCGTGTGAAGTCTCTTGCCTATGCATGGAGCCGCACGCCGCCCAAAAACATGACATTGCGCGACAACGTAACCATCATGCTCTGCGCCACTTTCGGCTGGTTTTCAGAGCTCGGTGAAGACGCATCCACCACGACTTTCATCAACGACATGAAGGAATGGAAAAAGGTCTGCGGTGATTTCGAGGCATATCTCTACTCACACCCTACCGATGATTTCTGGTTCCCCGCCTCTTGTTTATACAACCAAGCACGGAACATCCAGCGAATCAAAGACTTGGGAATCAAATCCATCCATCAGGAGATCTACTCTTCGAATTTTGGTGGCGAATTCGTGCATCTACGTGCATGGCTCTATACCCGCATGATGTGGCGGCCTGATTCGGACATAGAAACTCTCATAAAAGACTTCTGCCAAGGATATTATGGGAATGCAGCCGAAGATGTGCTGTATGCTATCCACCGTACGGAAAAACATCATGCCGACGGCTGGCGACCGCAAGGCAAGATGGCTGAATTCGTTCCCGATTATTTGGAACCAGATGTCATTGAAGACGTTCTGCCGCGTCTTCAGACCGCATATGACGCCCAGCAGGATCCTGTGTTGAAACGCCGTCTTGGACTCGTCCTCCTTCCCTATCTTTGGGCGGATTACTGGATAAACTTCCATGGGGCTGGAAAAATCGACAATACTACAAATTTGTGGGGTGTTTCCTTCACTAATCGCAAACGTTGTGCTTTGAACGGCAACTTGATACGAAAATTGATGATTGAAAACAAAATCACGGCGCTTCGTCTTGGTGGCGGTGGCTTCAATGTGCATACATTTCGACTGGCTGAAATGACAAAGGCTTATTCGTATGAAAAACTTGCCGATGACAAATACGAAATCATTGTCGTGCCTGGACTGATGGGCAAAATGGTCAAATTCGCCCACGACGGCAAAGATGTCCTCAAAGCCATTTGGGGCCATCAGATGTACCAGTATCCAATGGCGGGCTATGGAAGAGACACGTTTTTAGGGCATGAGCCTGCTATGTTTTCCCCGACATCCGTTTCCAGCGATTCCGTGAAACTCTCTGCCAACACGCCCAATGGTCTGGCGGAGAAGACATTTGCGTTAAAGAACGGTACTCTTACCTATAAATTACACTTCCAAGCACGCCAAAAAGCCAAAGGAAGGCTTTCAACTGCCCCGCGTTTCAACATGAACGCCGACTGTTTTGGCATCTATCCAAAACTCTATATCAGCAATGGAAATGGCTGGAGACTGGTAGAACTAGGCAAAGCAGGCACGATGTGGTATCAGGCCGCAAGCCTGCCGATAAACGGTTTTTCTGGAAAGATGGTTCTCATAGCGGAAGATAGACATCTCGGTTTGGAAATCCAAATTCCTCCAGAACAGCTTGGAAATGCCGGATATATGTATGACCGATACGATTTCCAGCCGAAAGGCTCCGGCCGAATGTTGGAATTGACGTTCTCCACATCTGAACACGAGTTTGTGCCAAACGACATAAGTTCGCTTGACATCACCTACCGTCTTCTCTCAAAGGATGAAATTTCGGTAATTGAGTAATTATCTTCAAAGCAATTGACAAATTTGGGGATTTTCCGGTAAAACGCCGAAAAAGATTTGGGGATTTTCAGGTAAAACGACGAAAAAGATTTGGGGATTTTCAGGTAAAACGACGAAAAAGATTTGGGGATTTTCAGGTAAAATGGCGAAAAAGATTTGGGGATTTTTATTTTAGGTGTTAAATTATAGGTGTTAGCGCATTTTGGGAGAAAAATCCCGTTCCCCCATCATCATTTCCCCTTGTTTTTGACCAGATACTTCATAAGAGTAATGTCCATGACTTTTAAACGGAAGATTTATGATAAGATGCTCAAGTGGAAGCGAGAGCAGGATGGCAAGACGGCACTGTTGATCAAAGGTGCGCGTCGAGTCGGCAAAACCACTGTGGCAAGAGAGTTTGCCGAAAAGGAGTACCAATCCTATATTCTGCTGGATTTTGCGCACATATCCAGAGAAATCAACAGTCTGTTTGACGACCTCTATGACATGGACGATTTTTTCATGAGGTTGCAGCTGCTTACGCATATCAGGCTTTACGAACGAAAGTCCGTCATCGTCCTTGACGAGATTCAATTGAATCCCAAGGCGCGTCAGGCAATCAAATATCTTGTTGAAGACGGAAGATATGATTATATCGAAACAGGTTCCCTGCTTTCCATCAAAAAGAACACCGCAGGCATTCTGATTCCGAGCGAGGAGACTCGAATTACCATGAATCCAATGGATTACGAGGAATTCCGCTGGGCGTTGGGCGATTCAGATACATGCGATATGCTTCGTGAGTCATTTCTGCATCGGCATCCATTGGGCGACTCGGTAAACAGACGGCTCATGCATGATTTCCGTTATTATATGTTGATTGGCGGAATGCCGCAAGCCGTTGTCTCATATCTTGAAACACACGACTTCAGCATGATCGACCAAGTGAAACGCAGCATACTCGAATTGTATGAAGACGATTTTAGGAAGATTGATTCAACGGGAACCATTACACGGTTATTTCACGGTATTCCTTCTGAATTAAGCAAATATGCCTCTCGCTATCAGGTTTCCAGTGTCTTGAGCGGTAGAGATTCAGATGACGTGGCTTCAAAAATCGGCGA
Organism: Victivallales bacterium; assembly: GCA_017554445.1. Lineage (GTDB taxonomy): Bacteria > Verrucomicrobiota > Lentisphaeria > Oligosphaerales > Oligosphaeraceae > UBA1407. The sequence goes on along the minus strand of JAFZIJ010000109.1, from coordinate 10,365 downwards.
TATGGTTGACTCTCTGACTGTTAACATCGCCTGGCATGCGGATGAACCCAATGTCGGTTTCGCCCTGAATCGCGATTCAGAGCGATTCAAACTGTATCTGTCGGACACGGGGCTTTTCACGACATTGATTTTCTGGGACAAATCCTTCACGGAAAACATCATTTATGAAAAATTGATTTCCGACAAATTGGCGACAAATCTCGGCTTTCTGTACGAGAATATTGTCGGCCAGATGTTGAAGGCAAAAGGCGATGAATTGTATTATTACACATTTCCCGCTGAACAAAGCAATCATCTATATGAAATCGATTTCCTGCTGTCGCGCCAAAATAAAATCTGTCCTCTTGAGGTGAAATCATCTGGATATCGCCGCCACGCATCCTTGGACATGTTTTATGACAAATTCTCATCTCGAATCAAAGAGAGATACCTGATCTACACGAAAGATCTCCAGAAGAATCAAGATGTTGTCATGCTGCCTGTATATATGACGATGTTTCTCTAAAAACACATCCGCCGTGTATGTGCATTCTCTCAAACCAACAAACTCTGACGACATTCTTTGTAGCATAAGAACTATTCATCTGCTCTTTTCGTGTCCAAATGGACGCACAGCATACAAAACGCAAATGCTATGAGCGACGTCATAGTCGGCGGTTGTCTCACCACAATACTTCTTATGATGTCGCTTAGCGACTGGATTCCGCATACAACGACAGTCTCCACCGAACGTAATTTTTTTTACCTAAATATCTATGACCAACACCGTAAGATGTAGCATTTCATCCCAAAGATTTGGGAATTTTCCGGTAAAACGACGAAAAAGATTTGGGGATTTTTCGGTAATTCTTTTATAACATATTATTTTCTGGCATGTTAAGCAGTTTTCATGCGAATAGCTTATAGCCATTGAACCAACTACCCGCCAATGGTGGTCATGGTTCCGAATGGTCGAACAGGGACACGTCAGCTATCCACTGTTCGACACTGTTTGTTCTGACAAAAATTCACCTCAACAAACTCTCCCGACGTTCTTTATACCGCGCGAACCAGTCGTCCGCTCTCTTGGCGTTCTGCGGTTCGCAAGCCGTATCCATCGCCACCATCGCCGCAATTGCCTCGTCGAAATCGTGATAATGACCGGACGCGACGGCGGCGCTGACGGCACAGCCCATCGCGCCACATTCCGGGCAGGCTGTTTTCACAACGGGACGTTGCAAAATATCCGCCGTCAACTGTCGCCAAACTTGCGAACGCGCCCCGCCACCTGTGATGCGAATCTCCTTGATACGAGCCGCCGCGTCGGTCAGTTCCTCCAACGCATCACGGAAATAGAAGACGACTCCCGCCATCGCAGCCCGCAACAAATCACCACGCGTCGTCTCCAATGACAAATCGGCCATCGCGCCGCGCCCCGCAGGCTGATGGCAATATGGTCCCGTTTCCGCAAAATACGGCAGGACAATCACATCGCGGCATGCATCAGAAATTTCCGCATCCATCTTCATGTATGCATCCTCCCCTGTGCAATCGCGGAAGAACTGATTCCGCATCCACTTTACAAGCGAACCGCCTGTTCCATGATACACATAACTCGCATATTGGGCAGGAACGATATGGTCTTCGAGATTTAGGCCTATACGGCCGAACGCACCGTCTGTCGAGCCGTCACCATGGGCGATGCTCATGCAAGCGAACGTGCCAAGACCAAGCATTGCGCCGCCATGCTGTCCAATACCCGCACCGAGCATGCCTGCGCATTGATCATGAGAGCCTAATGCTACAACAGCGTCAGATGGCAGCCCAACCGACCGCGCCACGGCACTATCCGCTTTGCCGATGACCGTTCCACATGGTTTCGCCGTTGGAAGTTTCTCATCCGTCAAATCCAACGCCGACAATATCTTGCGCGACCATGTCTTGCTCGTCGCATCAAAGCAATATGTCCGTTCCGCCAGTGAATAATCCGCTGCCGCTGAACCCGTCAATTGGAATACCGCGAAATCCGCCCATGGCAACAACAATTTCACATTTTTCCAATAGTCAGGCTTCGCATGTGACAGATAGTAAAGTGCTGTAAACGAATAACCTGAGCAATATGGTGCCGCCGTAATTCGATACAATTCCTCTGGCGTGAAAACCGTTTCCAATCGCGCCATCGCCTCCTCCACGCCACGCAGATCGGAGCCAAGCACACTTGGACCACAAATTTGAAAATTCGCATCCAGCGGAACCATTGATTCGCCCATAGAGGTCACGGAAATGCCACGAATCGGATCGTCTTTCGTCGCAGCCGCACAAACACGAATCGTCTCCGCGATCTTGTTCCACACGTCGCGAGCGTCGATTTCCGAACGCCCTGTCGCGTCACGAAACGTATCGTATTCACGGTAATGCGACGCAATAATCCGCCCACGTTCGTCAAACGCCACGGATTTGCATCCGGACGTCCCAATATCGATTCCCAAAAAACTCATGCGATTATGTTCCTATGGATGTATGGTTACTGACAGGCTTACCCATTGAAATGATTTTTCCTTCTACTTTATGCCTTCTTCTCAATTTATCCAATCTCACCAATAACATTTGCTTTCTTATGGCCCATGTCAGACAGATAAAGTCAAAAAATCAATCTTCCCATTTGAATTGTGTCTTTTGTTATAGTATAATATTAGACAATAAAAATTGACTAAAAAAAGACAATTTATATTGTCTAAAAAGGAGCAAAATCATGAATCCATTCAAATACGGCTGTGTTGTCTCCGGAGAATTCCTGTGCCCAAGACCTGAACTTGAACGACAACTGAAATCCTACATCCAATCAGGACAGAACATCGTGGTGCATGGTGAGCGTCGCATGGGGAAGACATCACTTGTCAGACATGTCGTTGGCTCCATGCGGGGCATACGCATGCTCTACATCGACCTGTACTGCATCCGCACATTGTCGGATTTCTGCCGCCGTGTCCTCACAGGTCTTGCCGCATCGAATGAAAACATGTCGTTCCTTAAAAAGGCAATGGCTCTCATCCATCGCCTCCGTCCTTCTGTATCCTTCGACCCTGCAACGGGTTCGCCTTCTATTTCAATCGACGCACGGGCGGCCGAAGAGCCAGAATCGCTGGAGGTGGTCATGAGCATGATTCGCCATCTGGCCTCATCCGAAAAGTTCTGTGTTGTTTTTGACGAATTCCAAGACATACTGGATTTGGACAACGCCAATGTCATCTTGGCGGAAATGCGCTCCACAATACAATTTCAATCAGATACTCCATACATTTTCATGGGCAGTGTCCGCAATGATATGTTAGGTATTTTTGAGAATGACGACAGCCCATTCTTTAAGTCCGCCATTCCTTTCACCGTCGGACCGATTGAAGAGAAAATTTTCGCTAACTTCCTGATAGAACGCTTTCGCAAAGGTGGACGCATAGCCAATGAAACAACAGTCAAAGCACTGATTTCCCATGCCGACTCTGTTACAGGCGATGTTCAGGAATTGTGCGAAGCGATATGGGAAACAACGGGAAATGGCTCAACCATTGACATCGATGACATTCCTGCCGCTCTGAAACTGATTTTTTCACGTGAAGGAGAAGCGTATGGAGCCACTGTGCGGTCACTGACCGCTACACAAGTCTCTGTGCTTCGTGCATTGGCTGAAACCCCACAGCCTCGCATTTTCTCCACCGTATTCATGGAACGCACACAAATCATGAATACTGGTACCATACGAGCGGCATTGAAACGGCTTATCGTGAAGCGCCTCATCTACGAATATGGCGGCGAATACAGATTTACCAATCCATTCTTCCGTGAATGGTTGCTTCTGAAGATGTGATACGGTACGCAGAAAAACTATACCTGCTCTTTTTCCCTATCACTTCGCACGTCTGAACTGCATTGCATAGACATCCGCGTCTCGCATGCGGAATTCGATGGTCACAGGTTTGCCAGCGTTCGCCGCGACAGCTTGTGGATCGTCAAACACAATTTTGCGGTCAATCGTATTGCCGAACGTCTCGCAGGAGGCGAAGCGTTTTCCTTCCGCATCTATCAGCGTCACAAAGAGATAGCCCATGGCAGATGTCGCGAAGTTCAGCCGCAGTTCATCACCGTCGTATGTCAACGGCTTCGTCATGGCCACAACTTCCTTTCCGCCCGCATGCAACGACGCAAATCCGTCCATGCGAATCGTATAGCGGACCATTTCTGCTGGCTCCTGCATCCAATGATGCGTGTAGCAGTACATCGACAGCTCGTCGGGAGCGTCTGGCACGGTGTTCGGCGTGATGGCGAAGCCGCGGGCGGGATAGCAGTCGCCGTAGAGCCAGTTGATACCGTTTTCCATTTCAGGCCGCATGAAAGCCTCCCAGAAGCGATGGAAGTTACGACCATCCCGCGAAACAATGAACACACAGTCTGTAATGGTCAAACCATATCGCGGATGGAGCTTCATACGTGTGCGACGCTTTTCAGCACCGCCGAGTTCGTCGAAACTGCCGTTCCATTCGAAGCGTTCAATGTATCGCGACGGAAAACCAATATACATCTGCGGCGCACGGAAATACGGCGATATGACATTCGTGTAGAGCGGGATGTCCTCTCCATCGTCGAACGACAGCAGTTTTGGATCCGTCCATGTCTTGAAATCCTTCGATTCAATATAGGAAATGTCGCGCACGGGATTTTTGATTCGCGGGTTGGCCGTATTATGAAAACCACGAATGTAGCCACGGTAGATTTCCGCCCGTGCATCCCAGAAGACGACATTCAGCGAATCAAACGCGCCTTTGTTCGTGATGACATCGCCCAAACGGAAATGGATGCCGTCCGGGCTTGGAAAACAACGCAATCCGCCTTTGCTGACGCCAATGCCTTTGTAGCGCATATCCGGCGGGCAGGCGGGATTGTCGTCGCGGAACACCATGAAATTATCGATAGCACTGGTATTCAATGCTTTGTCGAACACGATATTGTTCTCTTTGCTGCCTTGCCAATCAATGACACCAAGTTTCGGCTTGATCCAGTGGATGCCGTCAACGCTTTCCGCATAGCAGGCCACAATATCGTATTGCGGCTTCGGATTCGGCTCCGCGCTCGGCATCTGCCAGCCAAGATAATACATTCTATAAACGCCATTTGGATGCTTTCCATCGAAGCCCGGATAAGTTTCGTCAAAGAAGAAATTATGGTAGTCGCAGCCAGAGCCTTCCCATGGTTCGTCATGCTTCAAGACGGATTCTTTCACGACAGGCTGGTGGATTTTCAGCTCCGCCGTCGTCCGCCCCATGTCCAGCAGATAGGTATCGTAGAAGCATTCACGGTTCTGTCCGATAGGCAGGACGCCATCCGCGCACACAGCCAGCGCCGTTAACATAAGTCCTGTCATGAAATGATATTGACTCATCTTTCTTCCTCCTGTTTCTTTGTAAGTTTGCCAAAAGCGACATTGGGGACATCATCCGATGCCTTTTGGGCTTTCACCCTTCATTTTTAACACGCATCACTGTCCACGCCAGCAAAAAAGCCGCCACGGCGGCCGTCAATTTCGTCACAAGCATCGGCAGCAACAACTTCGGAGCCACCGCCGTACAGAACGCCAGATGGTCGGCGAACGCGAACGACGCCGATGTCATGAACGCGAAATTCAGCACTTTTCCTCTCCTGTCCATGTCTTTTACCAAAGCAAAAGTCGGAATCGTGTTGGCAAGCGTGGAGAGAAGCCCGAGAACGGACGCTTCGTTGACGCCCAGCCAGCCGCCGAATCTGCTAAAGACGCCTTTGAACAACCGCGACAGCAATGTCACCAACACGTATGCTCCAGGCAACACGATGACCACGATGCCGACCGTATTCAGGCAACTTTCAACCGTCGCCAATTTCACATATCCTTCAAAATCAAGCAGTTTCGCCAATACCGCAACAATGATGCCGCACAACGCCAGCCATGTCATGACCTTGCCTAAAATGACAAACGCCTTGATGAGCGTGTTGGCGCACAGTTTCAACATGATGCCTATGGCGGCGGACACAACCAATACAGGCAGCATCTGCCTCAGAAGCAAGCTGATAGACATGCCAAGCGTCAATCCGCCGAACAGACAGCCGACAGGCAGCGTCACAAAACCGAACAGGAAGCCCAACGCCATGTCGTTCCGGTCTTTTTCAGGAGTCATGCCCAACGCAACAGGCAGGTTGAAGATGACGTTGACACCCATGACGGATCCCACAAGCATCCCGCCGAATTCACCAGCCTGATGGTTATCCGCCAGACTTTCCGACAGAAAATACGCCCCGCAGTCATTCGCCAGCAGCATACCGGGAAACATGCCCGGATCCGTTCCGATGAATCGGAACAACGGCGCGACAAATGGAGCCACATATGCTTCCACCAGAGGAACTAGCGCCAATATGCCGCCCATCATGAGGAATAGTGGGCAGAATGCCTCCAAGCCCTCCGTGAACCGCTTGCCAAGCCCACAGCGATTGCCGCAAAGGTAGTCCACCGCACCAATGACGATGCAGCAGGACATGATGACCATGATGATTTTGTTGAATGTCATGTTCGTTGTATTGCCTCCATTTCCATACAATCATTCCTGCTACACCAAAATCAAGCAGAGCCGTTGTTTTTATTATCACAAACAACCAAAATCTGGCTGTTATCATGATACAATGTTCTATCCTGTTGCAAATCAGCCTTCAGGTATTAAATTAAATAGACAAACAAAAATCAGACAGTTCGAAAATCCATCCTGTCTTGACGGCTCGTCCGTCTGCATAAACAAAACTAGGAGACCATCATCATGAGTAGAAGCAAAAAAGAGCTTGCGCAGATGACGCAGCTCGGAAGTCAGTCCACGCGATACGTTTACGACTACGATCCAAGCTTGTTGGAGCGTTTTTCAAACAAGCATCCTTCGGATGACTACATGGTGATGCTCAACTGCCCAGAATTCACGTCGCTTTGCCCGAAAACAGGCCAGCCCGATTTCGCGGAAATCCGCATCGCGTATATTCCAGACCAATATCTTGTCGAGTCTAAGTCGTTGAAACTGTATTTGTTCAGCTTCCGCAACCACGGCGATTTCCATGAAGACTGCTGCAACATCATCCGCAAGGATTTGACCAAACTTCTGGAACCGCGCTATATCGAAGTGACAGGAATCTTCACGCCGCGAGGCGGCATTTCCATCTATCCGTTTGCCAACTACGCCAAGCCTGGATGCGGTTTTGAAGACTATGCGAAGACGCGCCTCTTCGCCGCCATCGACCGCCGTGAATGGAAGTAACATCATGAATCGAAAAGCACTCGTCTTGTCGAGCGGCGGCATCGATTCCACAACCTGCCTGGCGCTGGCGGTTGCGGAGCTTGGAGCAGAAAACGTCGCTTCCGTTTCAATTTTCTACGGGCAGAAACATCGCGTGGAACTGCATGCGGCCCATGCAGTTGCGCAATATTATGGCGTTCATCAATACGAATTCGACCTCTCATCCATCCTCCGTTTCTCCAACTGCGCGTTGCTGGACGGCTCCACGCAGGCCATCAGCCACGCCACCTATGGTGAACAGGTTGCGGAAAACGGTTGCAAAGTCGCTACATACGTTCCGTTTCGCAACGGTCTGATGCTCTCCACCGCGGCAAGCCTTGCACAGAGCATCTATGAAAACGACAATTGCGACCTCTATCTCGGTGCTCATGCGGACGATGCGGCAGGCAACGCCTACGCAGATTGCAGCGTTCCTTTTTTAGAGCACATCGGACAGGCGATTTCCATTGGAACCTACGACCATGTCCATCTCATCGCGCCATTTGCGCAACTCAACAAGGCGGCGGTCGTCGCCCGCGGACTGGAATTGAAAGCTCCATACCATCTGACATGGAGCTGCTACGAAGGTGGCGAACAGCCCTGTGGCGAATGCGCCACCTGCCGTGATCGCGCCGCCGCCTTCGCAGCCAATGGCGTGCCAGATCCTGCTCTCCACCAGTGACTTCCGGAGAAAATCCATGCGAAAGACAACCGAAAATCTCATCCTTTTGAATACACTTTTCACGACGGCGCTCGTCGTCTCCAACGTCGTGACCGCCAAGCTCTTCCAGACTGGCATCAGCCTATTCGGAACAAGCCTTGTCCTGCCCGGAGCGGCGGTCTGCTATGCCTGCACCTTCCTGTTCACGGATGTCATCGGTGAAATCTGGGGGCGCGCAGAAGCCTCCAAAAGCGTCATTTACGGCTTCGCATCGCAGTTATTCGCCTCAGTGCTCATCCTTTTCACAGAAAAAATGCCGGCGGCAGATCCAGCGATGCAGGAAGCTTATTCGAAACTGCTTGGGCAGAATCTACTATTCGTCTTCGCAAGCCTCACTGCGTATTTTGTATCACAACTGTGGGATGTCTGGTTCTTCCACAGAATCCGCGAATGGTATCTCCAAAAACGCCACGGCTCCACGGCCGCCCGCTGGATTTGGAACAATGCCAGCACGATGACCAGCCAGATTTTTGACACCGTGCTGTTCATCGGTATTGCGTTCGGCATCGGTTTCCGCTGGTTTTGGCAACCCGACATGTGGCCCACGCTCATCGCCACCATCGTCGGGCAGTATCTGTTCAAACTCCTGCTCGCCGTGCTTGATACGCCGTTCTTCTACCTCCTGACTCGCGATTCCTCCCCCCATGGCACCTGCCCCCCCATGGCGGAACAGTCATCAGCCCAATAATTATCGAAAGTATGGAAAATCCCCAAATCACCACCTACTGGGCCGGAGCGCTCTTCAATCACAAGGAACTCATTGGGAATCTGATGCTTTCGAAAGCCGTCGAAAGCATATCGGACGGACGGTACGCCATCAGACTGCCGCAAAACTTCCAGACATCGCCTTCCGCAACGGCCGTCGATATCCGCAACGCGGATTTGAAGGAACTTATCCAATGCGATGCCGTCGTAGCCAATTTCGACGGGACGGATCTGGATTCCGGAACCGTCGTCGAATTCTGCGTCGCGAAGGCATTGGACATGCCGATTGTATTGCTGCGCACGGACTTCCGCAACGTCGGTGATGCTGACGGCATCCCGTGGAATCTCATGTGCGCAGGTTGGCCACGGTCAGAAATCCTCTGGATCAATGCTTTGGCGGAGTATCACCGCCATGCTTCTGAAGACTTACATAACATCTTGGCACGCAGGATCATCCAGTCATTGAACAAGGCCTGCGCCATGAAACCATGGCTGTCTGCCGACGATGCAGCGGCCCATTTCCAACGCACCGTCCAATCCATCGGCGGCGGTCTGTCAAAACTATTGACAGACGAAACCATCGCCGCCATCGTGGAACGCAAACGCCAAAAAGGATTGTTGGCGTAAAAACGGTCACGGCCGCGCGGGAGCGCAGCCCTCCAAATTCTATGGAACTTCCACATTCCGTGTTTGCGCAATCCATTCCCGCAGGTATTCCTCCGTCGGAAGACCAATGCCCATGACGGAATTGGCTTCGAATACCAATCCATCCAAACGGCCTGCCTTCAGCATCTCCAAACCGAATTCACACTGGAATTTCATGAGTTCCATATCGACCGCTTCGCGTGTCGTGAAATCATACATGTAGATGCCCTGCAATTTTTTATGATTTGGGCACGCCTTTTCTGCCTGCTGGAAACGCTCCGGCAGGAGAGGAAGCTCCTTGGACTGCCATGTCCAAAAGACCAAGCCGTCCAGAAGATTCAGAACCGATTGCGCAACATTCTGGATGTTATGCATGTATGCTGTCACATAGACCGGCAAGGGGCGGGCGGCATCCGACAGCTTGCCGCGAATCTCCTGAATGCATGCAAATAGTTCATCCGTATGCTCTTCCGGCTTCGAACCAAAGCGCGACAGAAAATCATCCAGATATGCCCCGCAGATATTTTCATACTTTCGGGACAAATCGCAGATGAAGGTCTCCTCGTTACCGTTCCGCCAACCGCCACTACCGCATGAACTCCACATCACACGCTTCAGCGGACGGAAGCTTTCACAGTACTGATAGGCATCCAACGTGAAGGGAACTGGTTCGGCATTGTCGCCTGTCACCATGATGATATTCGGAACACCGAGCATGAACGCGCCTTCCGCCGGCGTAATGCGCGAACCACAGCGGCGTTTTCCATTGCCACGGCCCAACGCATCCAGCAGCGTATCATCCTGATGCGCACGGACTCCGAACAACCAGTATTTGTCAATCGCCTTCGCCATCGCTGATTCTCCTTTTAAAGGACAAAGAGCCGCGGATTTGGCAATCCGTGGCTCTTCGTTTGGTTTCAATCGTTCATGCCGTCATCTGGTGGATTTACGGCTGCGCGGGCGCGGGCGCGGGTGCGGGCG
>JAFZIJ010000108.1 GCA_017554445.1 Victivallales bacterium | reverse complement strand
TCTCGATCAACCGTTTGGCCTGCTCTTCGCGCTTCAGTTGGAAGCCCATGTTGGACTGGCCTGAGCAAAGCCACACTTCACCAATCAGAATGTCTTTCAAGACAATAGTATTCTTTCCCGCGATGGTCAATTCAAACGGCCCGTCGCCGAGCTTCGACACATCCAGATCGACGCGCCATTTGCCTGCCGCGTCCGCCGTCGCACTACCTTGCAAATCAGCGAGTTTGACCGTTACGGCCTCGCCCGGATCAGCCTTGCCGAAAATCGGCGTCTTCGCACTGCGTGCCAACACACCATGATTCGTAAACAGGGCGGGCAACTTCACGTCGCCCCACAAAGCCAGCATCGGCAACGCCAACAAACTCAGTACAAGACGTTTCAACATGTTCAAGCCTCCGATTATGATTTGGTTTTCAAAAACATTCCACAAAACAATCAGAATAATCTACCATTGAATCAATCTGATTCAACTTCAACAGCATTTTTTGATAAATTAGAGATGTACAAAAAATTTAAACGCAGAGACACAGAGACGCAAAAGTACAGAATGTCTGTACGCAGTCCCAAACTTCCAGAACTTCCAGAATATCCAGAACTTCCAGAACTTCCAGACTATTATTTGCTTTTTCACTCTGGCTGACTATTATATAACTAATATATTTTACCGCCAACCACATCTCAACAAAAACATGGAACCACACGTCAGCATCAAAAATCTCCGTAAAGTCTTCAACGGCAACGGTCCCGAGCCAGTCGCCGCAATTGATGATCTGTCGCTTGACATCCCGCAAGGCCAGTTTCTCGTTGTCATGGGCCCCAGTGGCTCCGGCAAGACCACTCTTCTCCATCTCATTGCGGGACTTGCGCAACCGACGTCCGGCGACGTCCTCGTCAACGGCACAAATCTCGCCACGCTCAACGACCATCAATTGACATTGTTCAGACGACAGAACATCGGTGTCATCTTCCAATCCTTCAACTTGATTCCGACGTTGACGACGGAAGAAAACATCCTCCTTCCCATCCTTGCTGGATTCCATAACATCGACAAGGCGAAGCTGGACGCCGCTGTCACGCAACTCCTTGAGCGACTTCAACTTGACCATCGCCGAAACCATTATCCAGACACGCTTTCCGGCGGCGAGCAACAACGTGCCGCCATCGCGCGAGCCTTGCTCATTGATTTCGCAACGGATTCCCACGGATCGCTTCTCCTTGCGGATGAACCGACCGGCAATCTCGATTCCGCCAACAGCGATATCATCTGCAACCTATTGAAGAGCCTCTGCCAGGAGCGCAACCACACAATGGTTGTCGTCACCCACGAGCCATCCGTCGCCAACTATGCGGACCGCGTCATCCATCTGAAAGACGGCAGAATCGCCGATTAACACATTCAACCAATGTCATTCCTAATAAAATTAGTCTATCGTGATTTCACCAGACGGAAATCCATAACAGCCTTCGCCCTGCTCGCCATCATGGCGACATGCGGCCTCATTGTCTGGTTTGTCGCAACCGTCAATCCCACAGCGTTTTCTGAAGACGACGGCACGCAGCCTTTCTATGGCATTTACTCTCTCGCCATTTCTTCACCACGCAAACTGCCCGTTGAACTGGCGGACGCCGTGGAAGCGAATCCTTCTGTAAAAAAAATAGCCTACGCCATACAGCAGCAGGCACAAGTCACGTGGAATAGTTACAACGCTCAGTTTAAGTTAAATTCCAAACCCAGCGGCATGGGGGAACGGCGAAGCCCCGCCGTTCTCGCCATCGGCGATAACGAACCACCGTTCGAACTGTCGGAAGGTCGTTGGATCAACGGGCCGTCCGAATGCGTCATCGGTTCCGCTGCGGAAGACATCATCGTCGCCGTACCCGGCAATAAACCTTTGGGTACCATCAAACTTGGCGAGAAACTAGACATCACGACAGATGCGAGCAGTATGCAATTCACCGTCGTCGGCAAAATTCGCCAGAAACTTCCGCAGGACATCCGTGGCCAAACCAGCGGCATGTACGCCTTCGGCTTCGGAATCGGTCTTGGCGGCAAGCCCATGGGCACCTCCGCGCCACAGCAAATCAAATCAAAAAGCTCTGGCCCACAACAACCTACACAGCCGCCACGACGCCGTGGCGGCCGCCGCATGGGTGGTGCGGAAATCTCGCCAACCACGCCTTCTGTCTATATTTCCATGGACGATATGACTTTTGTCTTCGAACGCGACATTCCGTCGAACATCGTCTTTGTCCAACTAGTCGAAAATGCCGACTACGACGCATTTTACCGTGATATCGAACAAAAACTCGGCGGCACATTGCAGGAATGGGGCCTCAAGGCGCATGACCCGCGCGTCAAACCGATGCAGAAGGAAGGAGCCGTATCGCCGCAACAAATTGTCGCTCAGGCATGGTCAACCGTCGGCATTGTCATCATCGCCTCCGTCTTCATCATTTTCACGACGCTCAGCATGGGCGTCTCCACGCGAACACGCCAACTCGCCATGTTGCGCACCATTGGTTTCACGCGCCTCCAAGTTGCACTATACATTATATTGGAAGGACTTGCGCTCGGCGTCATCGGCTGGATTGGCGGCATGGTCGCCGGATGGCTTCTCCTGACAGGGCTCGTCTATGCCAATACAGGGCACCTCCCGCTCGTCACGCTCTCCCCTGTCGCCATCGCCTTCACGGGAGCCTGCTCGCTCTGCGGCGCATTTCTTGCCTCCATCATTCCCGCCTATCGCGCCACGCGAATTTCACCGACGGAATCAATGATCCGAAACCTTCATACGCCATCTGCCAGAAATCTTTTCCGTTCAGGATTTTACGGCATTCTTCTTCTCGCATTGATTCCTGTCATCGTCTTCCTGCCACAGTTGGATACAAAATTACGTCTGTTGCTTTTCAGCACCGTCGGCAGCACCCTTCTCGGCATCGGCTTCCTGCTGTTCATTCCATGGACCATCACGTTTACGGAAAAATGGCTCGCACCGCCATTGGCGCGGTTGCTTTCAATCCACCCGCGTTTTCTCTCGCAAATTCTCACCGGAAACTACTGGCGGACTTTGGGCACGACGCTCGCCCTCTCCATCGGCCTCGCCCTCTTCACCGCCATCAACATCTGGGGTTCCTCCATGCTGAACATGTTCTGGACGCCTAAATATATTCCAGACACATTAGTCCGCTACCATGAAGGACTTGCAGGCGATTTTGTCGCCGCTCAAACCGCCAAGATGTCTGGAATAAATCCAGACCGTCTCATGGCCGTGACCGTCGCCCAACCGAATTTTGCTCCGGCCATGCAGCAACTGCTTCTCTCAGAAGCGGGAGTCATGGCGGGCAACGCCGTTGTCATGGGCGTCCAGCCAGAGATGGCTTTCCGCAAAGATCGTCCAATGCTTGACTTGCGCTATGTCGAAGGCAGTCGCGAATCCGTTCTGGAGGCGTTTTCACAACCGAACAACCGCGTCTGCATCATTCCTGAAACACTCTCCAAACGCATGAACCTCCATGTCGGCGACTCCTTCGGACTTGAAGAAAGCGATGTACGCAAACGGGAAGTCCGCGGTCCGCAGCCACAGCAAGGCGAACGGAAAATCTACAACACGCATTCTGCCTTCATTCCTTACGAAGTGGTCGCCGTCATCGACTTCCCATGGGTATGGTTTTCCAAATGCTCCGGCGTCCGCGTCAGCGCAGGCCGCACCGCCGCCATGCTCTTCGCTCCATACGAAATGCTGATAAAGGATTTCGGCGCCATCGACAATGAATTCTTCTGGTTCGACCACGAACCAAACGTCACCTATGCGCAAATCAGCGACTACATGAAACGCGTCGCCGCCGAAGCCGCAAAGATGAAACCACAAGCCGCATCCGTCAATAGTTATTCTGGCGGAACGCTCTGGGATTCAGGTATCAACAAATATTTTGTCATGGTCAGTTCCAACGAAAGCCTGAACAATTCGCTCGCCAGCCGATCCTATTCCGTATTGGACGCCATGGCGAAAATGCCGTTGCTCATCCTGCTTCTTTCCACGTTCGCCGTCCTTAACACGATCATCGTCTCCGTTCGCGCAAGACGTTGGGAAATCGGCGTTCTCCGCGCCTGCGGCGTCACTCGCAACGACCTGATTCGCATGATCTTAGCAGAATCATTGCTCATCGGACTATGCGCATGCGTCCTCAGTTTCTGCTTCGGACTATACTACGCCATTCTGGCCACGAAACTGGTCGATTACGCACCGATTTTCGGCGTCATCGCGCCGCCGTTGACGATTCCATGGACGCGCCTCCTGCCCGGCTACGCTATCGCCATCATCGTTTCGGCGATAGCGGGCATCCTGCCCGCCATTGCCATCGCCCGCAAGGAAACCGCCACACTATTGCAAAGAACGCAAGAATAGCTGTTTCCAGAGCATCCGGATTATTTAAACTCCGCCGGAAGCATCATCATCTGGTACGCCATGGCTTTCGCCATGCGATAATGGCCTTGCGCGTTGGGATGAAGCAAATCCGTCTTCGCGTCATGGAAATATTTCGCATGCGATGGCGTCACGGGATACAAGCCGCTGACGCTGTTCAAATCAATCACAGGAACGGCCCATAGATTGCCCGCTTCTTTGATAACCTTCACGTATTCATCCACATACAGACCAATATCGTTTGGATAGGATTCCTCCGGCTGGATGTTCGCGCCACCAAATGTCGCGAAGGCACGATGAATCGGCGTCATCAAGACAATCTGTTGGTCAGGAAAGTTTTCCTTCAAAAATTCCATGACGGTGTTTATGCGGCCGCGATACGTCGCCATGTTCTTCTGGAAGACGCGGCGCGGCTTCTTCATCATCCGGCCATGCGAATTAACCTCTTCCTCCACGATGTTCCACCATTCGCCAAGCGGCGTGCCACCATTGTAGTCATTGGTACCAGCGAAGATAAAGATCGCATCGACGTCACCGCCAACTTCCGCCTTCAGCTTCTTCGCCTGCTCCATGACGCCCACCCACGTATGGCCGTTGATTCCATAGACAAGCGATTCGATTCCAAGCATTTCCGGCAGATACTGCCAGTAGTTTTTCGCCGTTCCGACATGGATTTTATCCGTAATCGAATCACCAAGGAACGCTACTTTTTTCCCTTTCCACTGCGTGTCGGGAATCGTCGGTTCCGCCTCCGCATGGACACACATCGACATCGTCGCAATCGCCAAACCAGTCATCAATAAATGTTTCATCATCAATCTCCTATGCCTAAACATCTCATTCATGGATTTTCCGCCGCGTCTCAATCAACAACGCCACCGCCAATAGCAACTGGCAGGCGGGCACAAGGAAAAACGGCACATTCAAACTATGGAACACATCGCCCAGAACGCCCATGAGCCATGCAAACGTCCCGCAACCGGGCACGCCCGCGCAGGACAGCCAGACGAACACCATCGTCTCGTCCAGATGCTTTGGAAGACGATCGACGGAATACGTCTGGATGGTCGGCCACAACGGAGCAATCGTGATACCAATCAGATACAACAACACAAACAGTAAGATGATGCCACCGACACGCCCCACGGCCATGTCCGGACGGACGAACGGAATCGCGCAAGACAATAGCAAACCGACCGTACACGCCACAATAAGCGACTGCCCCAACCGCTTTTGCGGCACATAGACGCCCCATCCCATGCGCCCCGTCACCATGCCCATCGCGAACACAGCCGTCGCCACACCGCCTAGAAACGCACCCGTTTTCATCGTCAGCTGCATGAAACTCGCCAACCAGAACGTCAAACAATATTCCGCGCCGCCCGCCAAAAACATCAGCAGGAAAAACAGCCAGAATTTCGGCGTTGACCAGATGTCCTTCGTTTGTTTTACGACAGTTCCAAGTGACAGCGTTTCATGCTCTTCCGGAAACTCATGGCCTTTCTTTTCCGGCCATAGCAACGACAGCCCCGCCGCCACCGCCAGCAGGAATGTGCAGAACACGACAGGTCGCCACGGCACGCCGCACATCAGCATGAAACCCGCGCCAATCGTCGTTCCCGTCACGCCGATGGACCAGAACGAATGTGCGAAATTCATGTACTGGCCTGTGTTCTCCTTGTGCAATTTCTGCACGAACGGCGTCGCCATCGCTTCGATATAGCCTTCGCCGCAACCCGCACAGAGAATCGCCGCGAACAGAAACCAATAGCTATTCGCCAATGACACGGCCAGACAGCCGATTCCCATGAAGAAAGCCGCCAATCCCAATGACTTGCGCAGTCCGAGCTTCGCGCCGATGAAGCCGCTGACAACCATCAGCGTCGTCATGGAGATCGTTCGTGAAATCTGCAATGCACCGCCTGCGCCCATGCCGCCTTCCGACAACGGAAAGCCCAGAGCGGTCGCGATTTGCATTAACGCCACCGGCACGATCACCGAACTCGACGCATATGCGAAGAATGTGATGAACGCAGAATAATCGTACCGATTGAACTGCAACTTGACTCGACCGCTCATGGAATTCTTAATCTTCCCTCTCTCCTCCAGTCTAAATAACGCCTTGCCAATAATTCAGCATTCAGCATTCAGCATTAAAGAATCACGCCTTCCGGGAACGGGATGCCGTTCAGCTTGTAGCACTGCTCCAAGACGGCAATGCGGCGGCGAACCGCTTCAGCCGTAATGAGTTGCGGCGTTCCTTTGCGGATCGCGTCATAGAGAGACAGATACAGTTGCTTCGTCGGGCCAGGGGCGGGCTTCGCGCCAGCGCCTGCGTCGGCGGCCGTCACGGGTTCCCATGTCTCCGTCGTCCATTCAAGCTTTTCAGAACAATAGACACGGCCTTCCAGCGGCGTCATATCGACGACGCGTTTCGGCATCTTGCTCCAATCCACATACTTCCATTCCAGTTTCTTCGTGCCGCCATGCAGACCGCCGTTCGTACCACAGACACACCAGCGTTCACGCGCATAGGGGTTCGTCGCCATCAGTTCGGCACGAATGATCGGTTTGTCCTTACCAGTCAGCGTCAGATGGACTTCGTCTTCAGCAGGGCCGATGGACAGGGAGGACGCCACCATGCACTGCACTTCCGGCTCGCCGTCGCCGAACAGCTCCATGGCATGATCAACCAGATGCGGCATGTTGTTGTAGAGCTGGCCACCGCCGTACTGACGGCTCGTCTGCCAGTCCCAACGACGTCCGAAACCATCCCAGCAAATCTGGATGTAGGAGATTTTGCCAAGGATGCCAGAGCGGATGATGGAACGGACTTTCTGGAAATCCTCTTCGAAACGACGTTGCTGGAACGGTTGCAAGACTTTGCCCGCCGCCTTCGCTTCCGCGATCATCGAATCGACATCCGCCGTCGTGAAACCGAACGGCTTTTCGCAAAGAACGTGTTTTCCGCCCTTTAACGCCATGCGGGCCACGGGGGCGTGCATCGAATTGAACGTCGAAACGATGACCATCTCCACGTTCGGATCAGCGATCAACGCCTCGGCGGAGGCATATGGCTTCGCATTCGGAAACGCTTCGTGCGAGCGGCGTTCGGGAATGAAATCCGCAATCGCCACCACGTCGAACATATCCCGCATGTCCTTTATCGCGCTTGCATGAATGCCACAGCCGCTGCGTCCAAATCCAACAATACCAACTTTAATCGGTTCCATCTTTTGCTCCAGTCAAAATGCCGTTGTCTCCATACAGCCAGCCCCATACCATACTTTAATATATGCTTGCGATTTATCCACAACAAACAAGCCGTCTTTTTCAATGAAATCCATTCGAAAAAAACATCCGCGCGGCTATGTTATGCTTCATGACGTTCATTTGACTCCAACCTTCAGAAAAATCCCGCCATGCCCACCATCTCCCGTCTTGAACTGCTAAAACGTCTCGCCGCCGTAGCCAAACTCCCCATCCCATTGGACGGCAATCTCTTTGACGCTTTTGACAAGTTCGGTCTGCTCCGCAAATTCCGCCGCAACGGTGAAAATCTGCCCGAAGCATCCGCCACCCGCGCCGAACTCCTTCAGCTAATCTACAACATCGAGGTCCTGTCTTTCTATCGCGCTCCGACAGTGAACGATATCGTCCGCATCGTCATGAACCTCTCCACCACCATCGACAGTCTCGGCAAGCATAACACCTTCGCGGACATCGACTACAACCATCCGCATGACCGCGCCATCTACCACGCCATCGCCAACGGCTACGTCGCCGCGCCGCAAGACGGCCTATTCAAGCCAAATACACCGCTTTCATTGGACGAAGCCGATGACATCATCCGCCGTTTTCGTGGTCCCGTCCCCACCAAGCTTGTTGATTTCGAAGAGCGTTTCAAATCCCTCTGCTCCAACGATTCCACGTTGCTGACGCATGCCGCGGCCGTCAATCTTTTCAAAAAGGCCGCCCTTGTCGAACCGGATAATTCGTCCTTAGCAATTTTGTTGGACGGCATTCGCAAAGCCGACCGTCCGCAGGACACGCCGAAAACCATCAAAGGTTCGCCGGATGATTTAAATACATGGATCGGAAGATATTCCAACGGAACATTCATCCGCGAGGCGCATATCCAAAGCCACAAACCGGACACCGCTCCTGTGGAAATCGTCATGCTCAACGACACCCACTACAACTACGTCAACAAACGCGACGAAGAGGAGCAGAATCCAGCCATCATGAGCACGCGGCAATATCGCATGTGGCTCCGCAACGGTGCATCCGTCGGCGTTATCGGCCGCTGCATGGATTTTGCACGTCACTCCGCTCAAACCATTATCGCGGGAGACGTGCTCGACTATCTGTCGTGGGGTTGCCAGCAGCTCACCGTCGAAAATCTTTTCCGAAAAGACGTCAATCTGCTCACCTGCCTTGGCGGTCATGACACGACACGCGTCATGCAAGGCAAAGTCGGCGATCCGACATCGTATGCATCACGCCGACAACTACTTGACAACTTCTGGCCGCACGACATCACCTACGTTTCGCGCGTTTTGAAGGACAAAGTCATGGCCATTGTCATGGACAACGGCGCATCGCGCTTCTGGGAGAGCCAAGTCGCTCCATTCAAGGCGGATATCCAAAAAGCCCGCGACAAAGGCCTCATCGTCCTGATCTTCGTCCACGAGCCGCTTTGCACACGCAATCCGAAGGAAGCGGATTGGCCGCCAATCCGTCGCAACGATACCTATAACTATAACTACCGAGATCGTTTCGCGGGTCGCCCGCAGTCGGATGCGCATACGCTCGCCGTCTATGACACGCTTGTCTCCAACGCCGATATCGTCAAAGCCGTCTTCTGCGGCCACATGCACAGCGACTACTACACGGAAATCATCGCCACCTACAAAGACGCCGACGGCAAAACCGTCGATACCGTCATTCCGCAATACGTCCACACTGGCTCCATCTATGATGGCACCGGCCATGTTTTCAGAATCACTGTTCACTGATCATGAGTAATTTAGGCATCATTCTCGTTGCAGGAGGTTCATCCACGCGTTTTGGGGCGGACAAGCAGTTCGCATTGCTTGCAGGCCTGCCGGTATTCCTCCATTCCGTCCGGACCTTCCTCCCCTGCGCGACGGAACTCGTTCTCGTCGTGCCATCTGGACGGCAGGAAGACTTCCACGGCAAAATCGTCCAACACAAACTGGATTCACCGAAAATCCGTTTCGCCATCGGTGGCGCAACCCGTTCGGAATCCGTGCAAAACGGGCTGGCCGACCTTTCCTTCACGGACGGTATCGTCGCCATCCATGACGCCGCGCGGCCTCTCGCCACGACGGAACTGCTTATGAAACTAGTGGAAGTCGCCGAACAATTCGGCGGCGCGGCCCCCGCCCATCCAGTCACCGACACGCTACTAGTATCAGATGACACACATCGCATGACAGGCGTCCAACCACGCGACCATCTCTGGCAAGTCGCGACGCCACAGGTCTTTCGGCTTCAACCACTTCTGGAAGCATACCGCCGTGCAGCCGGACAACCGTTCACGGATGACACGCAGGTTTTCTTCCACGACGGTGGCCATGTCCAGATCGTTCCAGATTCATCAGACAACCTGAAAATCACGTATCAGGAAGATCTCGCGCGGGCCGAATCCATTCTGCTGAAAAACAAATGACTGAAATGGCATCCACCATGAAGAAAAAACTCTTCCTAGCCGAACCGCTTGGCTTCTGCAACGGCGTCCGTCTCGCCGTCCAGAGATTTGAAGACATGCGCAAAAAGTATCCGGGAGAACTAATTTACGTACTCCATGAACTCGTGCACAACTCCGTCGTCACGCAGTCCATGCGGGAAAAAGGCGCGATTTTCGTCAACAGCGTGGAGGAGATTCCCGTCGGTGCCGTCGCGCTCTTTGGCGCTCATGGCGTCACAACCGCCACAGAAGAAGCGGCGAAAAAACGCAACCTCCGTCTGTCCAACGCAGTCTGCCCGCTTGTCGTACAACTACAGGTAAAAGCAGCCCGATTTGATCCGGACATTCCATTGGTCTTTTTCGGCGACAAGCAACACCCAGAAGTCCAAAGCATTCTCGACCACGCCGTTGCCCACGACATCCATGTCATCTCCTCCAAGGAGGAAATTGACTCATTGCCATTGATGCAACGAGCAGTATTTCTTTCGCAGACCACTCGCAACGCAGAGGTTGTCGCAGCCATCGCCAAACGACTGGCCGAACGAATCCCGCAGTTCGACAACCAGGCCCATGTCTGCCCGACCGTCCAAAAACATCAGGAAGCCGTCCGCCTTCTAGCTCAGACATGCGACGCCATGCTCATCATCGGTTCGCCCCACAGTGCCAACGGCCGTTATCTGGCTGAACTGGCAGGCATTTCAACAGGCCATGCGCGTCTTGTTGAAAATGCTCAACAGCTTAAGCCAGAATATTTTGACGACATCGAAACGCTTGGTCTCGGCACCGCCACCAGCACCCCTGATTCCGTCATCAAAGACGTCATCGACTGGATCCATGCCCATGGTTTTGAGACGGTACAGTAGGATTGTTGTAGCAACGGCGTCCACACCTCAACATGAAGAACAGCCCCAAATTAGAAAGTTGCTGCATTTCTGCAGCAACTTTCTAATTAAAATGTCTTCTGAAAAATGCAAGCAAGGGAGAATGACGAAATAACTCGTATGAATTGGAAGATTTGCGGTCGAAAATTTCGACCGCAAATCTTTCTTCCAAGAGCTGTGCGCAGTCGAAGGCACATGAAAGACATCAGCTTTAAGCGCCACCAAAGATAGCTCGACGGCGGGAACGTCGCCGCCACTTCCTATCACACAAATTCCATCTCCGCAATATCCACGTATGCGTTGGACAAATCCGCCGGATCAAACCACAGTTCCTCAACCATTCCTTTCCAATACGGATTTTCGCTAACAGGCAACATGTATTCATGCCATTCGCCGTCGATTTTCACAGGCTGGCTGCACACAGGCTTGTCCGAAATCACAAAATCCTTTGAAAAGACTGGCAGTTCAGGCGTGCCCCAAATCAATTTCAGCATCTCCGTGCCTTTCGCAGGATTCAGTCCAGAAGGATTCGCCGTCACCCGCATCTTGACCTTAAATACTTTGAATTGAGACGCATCGAACGGTGCAATCCGTGTGCGGATCGCGTAGCGGTTTGCTCCTGAACGGAAGAAATGCATCGCGCCACCGACCGTCTTCAAATAAGCCGTACCATATGGATTGCGATACCATCCCTGCATGTCATGACTGAAATACCATGACGTCTTCGCCAAATGCTCCATCGGCGGATAGTCGTACGGACCAAGACCAAGCTCCTTCGGTGTCACATTCGCAGGCCAGCCTTCCGCCGGACGATCGCAGAAAACATCCCGCAGAGCATCATACATGGCGAAACCGAATTCCGCGTTCGGTTCGATGTAACTACCTTCCTGCCATTCGTTTATCGGTGCGACAATGACGCGTTTGAAGCCTGTTTTCTCACAGAATTCACGGCATGCCTCGCATGCTTTTTTGAACAATTCCGGCGTCCGTCCGTAGATGACATAAGACAATTGGAATGAACGCGGTATGTCGTTCCAGCCCGTCGGAATGATCGGCCAGAACGGAAACGACGTATCCGTGCACATCATCTTCCACCATTTGGGAACCGCCGCCACGACATGTTCATAGGAAAATTTATTCCGTGTATCGCCCGGTTTCGCCAATTCAGGAGCCACTGCAAAAGCGGCGCGGTCGAAACCATACAGCATCTGAGCCTTGTAGCCGGCGGCTTTGGCCACGTCGATTCGCGGCTGTTCATACTTCCAACTGTGGTACATATCAATGAAATAGATGCCCGGCAGCCCTGCTTCCTTCGCCATGCGATCCGAAATCTCCAACGCCCTCTTCGCACCTTCGCCAGGAGCCAGCGTTTCGCCGTTTTTCGCCGCTTCCGCAATGAAATCACGATCCAGATTCGCCAGCTGCCAAACGACAACCACAGGCTTGCCGTCGATTGTGTAGTATTCAGGCGTCTTCAAATAATTGTCCAGCCAGAACTGCGTCACGCGAATCTGGTCCGCCGTCGAATGCGCTCCCGGTTCATTGTGGTTTGCCCACATGATATACCACTTCAAATACTTCCTGTAACGCGCTTTATAATAGCCTTTCACCCAATGGTCCAGCCGTTGGACACCGTTGTTCCAATACCAATCGACGCAGAAGCTCGAAATGCCGTGCTCCACCGCCCATTTAATCTGCCAATCAATGACTTCCGGATTTCCTTCGTCATACCAGCCAAGCAACGGCTTGATGTGCGGCAACGTCTGCTCCACCTGATCCCATTCCGCCATCTGCTCCGTGCCCGGATAATAGAACGCCGACACTTCAATCGGCCCTTTCATCGGCTTCGGTTCTGGCACATATCCGTTGTTCGACATCTTTCATGCTCCTTCTGGCTTGACTTTTCACGGCTATCAATTTACTATTAAGTATAAGACATGCATTTTCAAATACAATCGTTTTCAACAAAAGGATCGTCATGAAAATCAAAAACTTTCTTTTCGCCGTCACTTCAAGCCTATTGCTCTGCAGTTGTGCAAGCATCGACAAGTCAGCCATTAAGGCTGAAGAAGAGCCATTCGATCTCTTCCCCGGCGAAGACACGATTCCCATCATGTCGTGGTACAGCATTCCGCCGGATGATCTTTCCGTCGAACGTTTCATCGAGCTCAAGGAAGCGGGCTTCAACCTTAACTTCTCGCACATGTATGGATTGGCGGAAGCCAAGAAGGCGTTGGACTGCGCACAGCAAGCTGGCATCCGCAACCTCTTCATGTGCGGGGCTTTAATCGGCAAGCCGGAGGAAATCGTCCCGCAAGTCATGAACCATCCCGGCCTTGCGGGATACCATCTGCAGGACGAACCGCAGAAAGTCCACATTCCCGTTCTTGCAGAAGCAAACAAAAAAATCCGCGCCATCGATCCCAACCACTTCACCTATCTCAATCTCTATCCCGTCGGCGCCACCGATCCGTTCATGCCCTATATCGACTACATCCACTACTGCGCGAAGGAAGTGCCCACGCCTTTTATTTCCTATGATCATTACGGCATCGTCAACAACGAAATCCGCGGTAACTACTACCAGAATCTGGAAATCATCTCCAAAGAAGCCCGCAAGCTCGGCAAACCCTTCTGGGCGTTTGCTTTATCTACGGCTCACGGCAGCTATCCCGTCCCAAATGTCGCGCAACTTAAGCTCCAGATGTACAGCAACTTGGCATATGGCGCACAAGGCCTTCAATATTTTACATATTGGAATCCGGGTACGGAAACATGGAATTTCCACGATGCGCCTATCACGCTTGAAAAAAAGCGCAGTTCCGTTTATGACTACGTTCGCGAAGTCAACGCCGAACTGCAAAAGCGCAATTTCGTCTTCATGCGCTCCAAAGTCGAATTCGTCCGCCACACAGGCGAGAAGCTCCCGTTGGGCACGAAACGCCTTGAGACGCTGCCGGACATGGTCACGAAACTGGACACGCACGGAAAGGACGCCGTCGTTTCACTGCTGACGAAAAACGACATGGCGTATCTCGTCATCGTCAACGCCGGCATCCATGATGACATGAGCCTGACTATCACCTTCAAATCAGGCGTCACCCGCATCCGCAAAGACGGAACATCTGTCGCCGCAGACAAATACGTCGATACACTACTGGTCGGCCCAGGCGAATGTGAAGTTTTTGCGTGGAAGAAGTAACGGAGGTCCCGCGTACGTCCCGCATGCGGGCAAAGGCTAGACGTGGGCGGGATGCACCGCGCCACATGCCACGGCGCAGGCGGGACGCACCGCGCCACCTCTACTTGAAGTTAATCTCACTCGCGAATTCACGTACCATGACGCATGGTGATTCACGCGTGATCTTCTCGCCGAAATACGTCACGTTTTCCAGCGTGATGCCGCGGATCGTCTCCTTCTCGTTGCGGCCTTGGAAGTTCATGAGTCCCTTGAAGTTATCCTTCACGCCGTCGATGCTGATATTCTTGAACGTCACGTCACGCAGACTGCCTGCATTTTCGTATTTCGTGCCGCTGACACCACAGCATTGCGCCTTGGCCTGAACGACCACCGTGTCCAGACCGCAGGTCTTCACGCGAATGTCCTCGAAATGCAGATCGTACATCTCCATGCCGCCGCTCGGCTGCAACCAGAAGATGACATTCGCCCAGAATTCGTCTGGCCCACGCACATTCTTGCTGTAGTACAAGACGTCGATGTTCCGCGCACGGATGTTGCGCATGGCCTCGGCCGCGCATTCATAACCAATGCGGAACGTGTTCGCGCAGTCCGTCCAGAATTCACAATCCTCCACGAGAATATTCTCGCAAGCCGCACGGCCTTTCTGATCCATGCCTTTGATGGCGATGTTGTCATCCTGACACCGCAGGAAGCAATTGCGGACGATGGCATCCGACGTGTTGCACAAATCCACCGCATCGTCGTTGATCATGTTCGAGCAGACGACTTTCACGTTGTCAATCAACACGTTGCGGCAATTATTCGTCACAAGCGTCCAACTCCAGGCATTGCGAATCGTGATGCCTTCAATTTTTATGTTCTTGCCGTTCACCGTGTGGACAGGAAACGCGCAAGGCCCTTTGAAACGCGGATACTCACCGCCATCGACGATGCCGCGGCCACGAATCGTGATGTCGTCGCCATTCGCCTCAATACCGCCAGAGAGCACCGCCCCACCTGCCAGATAGACCGTCTGCCCCGCCTTCACATCCAGCTTACCAACCTTATGGAGCCCCGGCCCGAAATACAGGACATTCGCATCTCCTTCTTTCGGAACATTTTTCTCAATCGGATTGCCGAACAACAACAACGGCTTCACACGGCCGTCGCGTTCGATGGAAATCCGAAACGGCTTGTCCGCCTTGAAAGAAATCGTGTCGGCGGCAACTTTTGTCGGCTTGATACCAAAACGCGCAGGCTGGATTTCAACTTTGTCCAACGGCTTCGACGACGTGACCGTCACCGTGACCTCCCCTTCGAAATCAAAGGAGCCGAAATAGTATTTACCTTCCCAAAACTGGACATTGCACGGATATATGTCAACAGGATTACCGTTTACTGTCACCTTGTACTCGCTTGAATCCGCCATTCCGACAGGAGCGGGATACGTCACAACCTTGTCCTGCGCAAACGTCGCGCAACCAACCGCCAACAGCATCTGCGCCGACAACGTCAACAACATTGATTTATTCATAAACGCCTCCAATCCTATTTATTTTCTTTTTCGCAAGATTTTCCTGCGCAAGCCTTTGAAAAAACGCTTTCAACTAATTGCGCGAACTCCTCATAAGCCTCGAGCCCCTTCAGTTCCGACATCGCATCCACCAATGCGCGGAATCGCCACGCATGACTCTGCGGATCCTTTGCACGGAATTGATTCCAGAAATCATCGCCATACCGCGCGAAATCACGCGCAATGGCCCGCATGTTGGATAGTTTGTCGCCCAACGCTACGATCTTCACATCGCGTCCAGCCCGTTTAAGATCTTCCAACGCAGCCTTTTTGCGATCCAGCCAACTATCCTCCTTGCTACGCGAATGATCATGCTTCTCGGTTTCCGCATCGACCAATTCGGCGACGCGATCGCCGAACTCCGCCCGAATATTCTCCACTGTAAATTCCGTATCCTCTACGACGTCATGCAATACCGCCGCAGCCAGAAGTTCAGGCTCCGACGTCATCGTAGCGACAATCGTCAACGCCTCAAGAGGATGTACGATGTACGGAAAGTCACGACCACGACGCGGCACGCCTTTATGCGCATTCACGGCATAAATAATTGCCTTGTCAACAAGATTCGTATCAATCTTATTCATTTTATGCTTTTCCATAACTATCAGTGAAGTAATTTGTGAATACGTTCGTACATACGATGCGCCATGCCTGCGTTCCGCGGCCGAGCGCCATGCAACTGGTCATAGAACTCCTTCAACCCCGCCTCGCCGTGGCCGCTTTTGACAATATGCACAAGACAGAGGTTCTGCAACGCCAGCGTGGAAGAAATAATGTCCAGATCCGTGCCGCTCATCTGGCTCAACGCCAGGCGGTAAGCGTCATCGGAACAGGACTTGCGCATCGCCTCCACGTCCGACAGCATCTTCAGCCCCATGTGTTTCAGAATCGGCAGATAAATCATACCGCTGGTCTCCTGTACCTCCGCGTTGTTGGATGAGGCGATCTTCTCTGTTAATGCATGAAAGGGATCCAAGTCCAGATAATGGCGGAACGATTCGCCATCGAGCTCCAAATCCTTGTATTTACCATCCTTAAGTAATGTCCTGACCTTTCGGCGGTAGTTCTCCAGACTTGTTCGGATGGTACGGAACTCTTCATCCGCAATTTCCAGAACGACCGCCATGCGCGTCAGCGGACGAATGTATTCACGCGGCATTTCGATGTCGGACTTATAGCCGGTGTCATGATAAACCGTCGCCCACACGTGCTGCAATGCCGTCCGCATCTGTAGTTCAAAGCGATATTCATTCAGCTTCGGCAACGACGGATCGTTGAACAACGACGCAGGAATCCGGCAGATATAGTGTAACGACATGTAGCCGAAATGATCGACATCATGCATCTTCCGCTTGTCGATCGAATTCTTCCAGTCGATTTCAAACACCTTCTCCACAAGTGACGCGATTTTATCGACTTCGTCGCTGTAGTACGTGATGACGCGGACACCGACAAGATCCGTTACATCGCTGACATCACGGTACTTCTCACCTTTCAGCTCCAGCTTGCCGGCAAGGCTCTTCTCCGTCTTCACACGACCTTCCACGCCGACGTTGATGTTGTTGTCCGCCATCATCGACTTCAGATACTCCAGAAGGAAATCCAACATTTTCTCAAATGTCGGCTTGTCCGCCAGAAATTGGCCCATCAATTCACTGCAATGACTGTTCATGACCGTCAATAGGTTCCTATGTTCTGCTCTTTATCGCAAAGAATTAAATAATCTAATGCCGCTTTTTGCGTAATTCAACCATTTGCCCTTTTTAGATGCCCAAGTATATTTAATGTCCTGTTCGTCTTGCCTGAACAGCCCTCCCGCACATCTTCCCATCGGTATTATTCCATGTCCGAATCTGAAAATAATAAGTCCGCCTGGAAACTCAATCTCGTCATGCTGTGGTTCTCGCAGCTTCTCGTCATGGCCGGCTACAGCGCCATGATCCCCTTCATCCCGTTGTTTCTGAAAGATGAACTACATGTGATCGACAAGCATGATCTCGCCCTCTACATCACATTGTTCAACTTCTTCGGGACGATGGCCTATTCGATTTTCGTGCCTATCTGGGGCTTTCTTTCCGACCGCTTCGGTGTCAAGCCCATGCTTCTCCGCGGCACGTTTGTGACGGCGTTCATCTATCCATGCATGGGCTATGTCTCCACGCCGGGCATGCTCGTCTTCCTGCGATTCGCCACAGCCGCCTGCGCGGGAACAACTTCCGCTTCGCAGACGATGATCGCGCGAACGACACCGGACAACCGTCAGGGCTTCGCATTAGGTCTCCTTTCGACGGCCATTTGGGGCGGTTCCATGCTCGGCAACGTCGTCGGCGGCCTCATCATCCATTACTATAATTATTTATACGCCTTCTGGCTCTGCGGCATCCTCTATTTCATCGCGGGATTCGCCGTCCTTTTCACAAAGGATGACGGCGCACGTATCCCGCTCCACGCCAATCCGGTAGCGGAGACGCAGCATGTCCGCCTCGCTCCCAAATGGCTGCCCGATTTCGGCCAGGCCATCTGGTTCATGGTGCTATTGTTCTTCACGATGGGCATCATCCGCGGCATCGAAACTCCCTATATCGCGCTCCGCATCGAAAACATCGTCGGTAAAGGAAACGCCGACTACTGGACAGGCATCGTCTCCGCCATCGTCTGTGTCGGCGCCATTTGTTCAGGTGCCCTAATGGGCTTTCTGGCAGATAAGATCCCACTGCGCTATCTGCTTATTCCCATCAGCTTAGGATCCGCCATCGCACTCGCGTTGCATGGCATCGGCCATAGTCTTGTGCTATTGGCTGCGGCCCGAACGATGCTCTTCCTGTTCGCGGGGGGCTTGCAACCCGTCATCCAGAAATGCCTTTCCGGCATCACGCCGAAGCGGAAACGCGGCTCGGCCTTTGGCAGCACGGCCTGCGCAAGCTGTATCGGCGGCATGATCGCCGCGTGGCTCGGCGGTATGTGCGTCATGTTCTTCCCGCTCAACGGCGTGTTCTTCTTCACTGCCCTGCTCTATCTCCTCACGCTCCCGTTCTTCCTGTTCGTCATCGCACGCGTGACCTCCTCCCGCTTCTATCATAGCGTATGACTTCAACAACAACCATGCACACACACCGCATCATGATGATTCTTTCCAGCCTCTGTCTCCCCTGTATCGCATCATCAAACTTGCCCTTGGAAAATCTTGATTTCGAGCAAGGCATGGCCGGCTGGACAGGCGACAACGGCAAAAGCGTTGTCTGCCCGCAAGCAGCCCATTCAGGCAAACTCGGCCTGCGGGTGACGGACAATGATCCGCAAACAGGCAGCAGTTTCCGTAGCCAAACCGTTCCCGCCCACGGAGAGGAAACGTATCGTTTGCGCTTTTGGGCGCATATTCCGAAAGAAACATCCGGCCTGATCGGTGTCTATTTCATTTTCAAGGATGAAAAAGGCAACACGCTTGCGCGACCAGACGGTAGCGAATATAAATTCACGCTCTCCTGCGTTCCGGATTGGCGGCAGTTGGATTACGTCGAAATCGCTCCGAAAAACACAGCAACCGTTTCTCTCTGGATTCATTCCTTCAACGCCACGACTGGACTGGTGGCGGATTTCGACGATTTCGAACTAACCCATCTGTCGCCGCAAGAGGCGCAGAATGCATGTAGCACATGGCTTCCCGTCAAAGCGCCCTTTCCCAAATCGTCACCGCAACGCATCGCGGAATTGGAAGCCATGCTGCCAGACAATTTATGGAAGCCCGGCCCGACCATCCATGACCGCACGACATGGGGCCGCCTCGCGGCCGATTCCGCCGCCCATGTCATCATCTCACGTGCCGAAAAGATTTTGGCAACGCCGCAACAGCCGATGACGGACGAACTCTATCTGGATTTCCATCGCACTGGCATACGAACCACTTATGAAAATATCTACCATCTTTGGGAGCCAGAAATCCAAACATTGGCCGTTGCGGAATGTCTGGAGGACAAAGGGCGCTTCCTGCCGGAAATCATCCGTCGTCTTGAAACGCTCTGCGGCATGCGCAGTTGGCTCATGCCAGCCCATGACAGAGAATTGCTCAACTTCCACAACATCCAGTGCTATGCGGATTTAGGATGTTCCGCGCGCGGCTGGACCGTCATGTCCATCGACGCATGGCTGGATGACAGACTTCCGCAGTCCCTCCGCGAACGTCTTCGGCAGGAGATTCAACGCCGCATCCTCCAGCCTTGCCTGAACGTCTTCCGCAGTGGTGAAGCCATCGCCGAACTCTGGTGGATGAAAGGCACCAACAATTGGAACGCTGTTTGCACAAACAACGTCACGGGAATAGCTTTGGCATTAATACCGGACAAACATGTCCGCGCCGAATTTCTCGCAGGCATGGAAATCTCCAACCAATTCTTCCTTACAGGCTTCAGCCCAGACGGATACTGCACGGAAGGTGTCAGTTACTGGGGCTTCGGCTTCGGCCATTTTCTTGCACTCGCCGAAACCGTCCTGCAGGCCACTGACGGCAAACTCAACATTCTCAAAGATCAATATCCCCTGCTCGAAAAAGTCGCCCGCTACGGAACGGACATTCAACTTACTCGCCGTCTTTCACCGCCTTTTGCGGACTGCCGCCTGACGGTCTTCCCCTTCAAGGAAGTCCTTCTTCTGATCCAACGTCGCTTCCCGCAAGCCCTTACACAACGTGTCAATCCAGACACGCCGTTGGGCTATACGATGCCGACATTTGAATACGACGCCGTTGCACACAAACCAATCTTCTGTGGCTCGTCAGGCCTTGTTCTCGAACACATCCCCTGCTTCGGTCTTCTCGGCTTCGGCGACGAAAACCGCTATGCTGCCGCCTTGCCCGAATCCTCTCCGTTGCCGGAACACAGCTTCTTCCCGACAGGCGGCGTTGTCATCTGCCGCCCGGGCGACCATTCCGCCAACCGCCTGTCCATCGCTCTGAAAGGCGGCCATAACGCCGAACACCACAACCACAACGACATCGGCTCCTTCGTACTCGCCGTCGGCGACGAACCGCTCATCCAAGATCCTGGACGAGAGGAATATAGCGGACAGACCTTCGGCGTTGCGCGTTACACGTTCCCGCTCATGAACTCATGGGGCCATTCCGTTCCATTCGTTGCGGGAAAGTTGCAAAAGACTGGACGGCAAGCGGAAGGCATCTTCACGTCAACATCATTCTCTGCGGAAAAAGATATCGTCGTGCTCGACATGAAAGCGGCTTATGACATTCCGCAGCTCAACAAACTCAAGCGGACGATGACGTATGATCGTCTGAACGCCGTCATCACGATTCAAGACGATGTCGAATTCACGTCACCGCAAGCCTTTGGAACTGCGCTTGTCAGTTTTGCGGAACTCCGCGAAACCGCTTCCGGGCAGTTTGTTTTCCAAAACAACAACGAAACATTGCACGCCTCCATCTCCTCCACGGATGGCCCGTTGCTCTTCAACGTGACCACGCTGAAGACGCAAATCTCTCCCAAACCACGCCGCCTCGGCATCGACTTCCAGTCTCCCGTTCTCCACGCCACCATCACGATGGTCTTTACCACAACCGAAAGTAACGACGGCGTCCACGCCGTTGATTAACAAAGGTGTTCCGTAAAAAAAAATATTTCTAAATGATATACGTCCTTGTCTAAATTGTCAGGAATTGTCATCATGAGTTCATTCTTTACCGTTTTTGGCGGCTTGGCCATCTTCATCTATTCCATGCAACTGATGGGTGAAGGCCTCCGTGGCGTCGCGGGACAGCGCCTCCGTTCCATCCTCCATCTGTTCGCGAAAAACCGCTTCGTCGCCATTCTCACGGGAACCATCGTCACATCGCTTATCCAGTCGTCGGGAGCGACAACCGTCATGGTCGTCGGCTTCGTCAACGCAGGATTGCTGACGCTGAAACAGTCCATCGGCATCATTCTCGGCTCGCACATTGGTACGACCGTCACCGGCCAGATCGTCGCCTTCAAAATCAGCGGCATCAGCATGCCCGCCATCATCATCGGCGTCATCATGTCCTTCTTCAAGCAACGCGTCGTCAAAAAATGGGGCATGACCATCATGGGGTTCGGCTTCCTGTTTTTCAGCATGGAAATCATGAGCGACGAACTCCATCAGCTTGCATCCAACCCAAGCGTCCACAAGATCTTCCAAACATTCCAGTGCGAGCCAGTCAACGGCGTCATGCCCATCGGCGCCACATTCGGTGCCCTGCTCATCGGCATCATCGCGACCATTATCGTCCAAAGCAGTTCCGCCAGTACCGGTATCGCCATCGTCCTCGCAAGCAACGGCTTAATGGATTACTACACCGCCTCCATCATCGCTCTTGGCGCCAACATCGGCACGACTAGCACGGCCATCATCGCCGCCCTCCCGTCCAACCGCGTCGCCAAACAAGCCGCTCTCGTCCACTTTCTGACGGCGACCGTCGGCGTCCTCCTCGTCATCGTGACCTTCTGGTGGAACGTCGGCGGCGAACCAGTTTTCTTCCATTTCGTCCGTCAATGTTCAAAAGGCGCTTCCACGGGCCGTCTCATCGCCAACTCCAACACGATTTTCAATCTCGTCACAAGCATTCTTTTCATCCCGCTCATCTCCGTTCTCGTGAAAATCTGCGAGAAACTCATTCCCGTCGAATCCGAAAAAGTCCATTTCCAATATCTGGAACCGCATCTTCTGGCATCTCCGTCCATCGCCCTCGCCCAGACCACCGCCGCTCTCCAAATGATGCTCGCAAAGGCTTGGACCATGGTTGATTGCGCCCTCAGCCTCTACTGCGAAAACGATGAGAAGAACCAACGCATCTTCAACCAGTTGGAAAAACGCGAAGAAGACGTGGACGCTCGCCAGCAGGAAATCGCCGACTACCTCTCACGCCTTATGCAGCGGCAACTGACAGATGAGCAGACGCTTCTGATTCCGATGCTCCTCCATTGCAACAACGACGCGGAACGCATCGGCGACCTCACATTCGCCATCTGCAACATCATGGACCGCCTGCAAGGTTCAGGCCATCGCTTCAGCCCCGAAGCGGAAGCCGAATACGTCTCCCTTCATAAGGAACTGAAGGAAATGACGGAGACGGTCATCGGCCTTCTCTACCAAAACACGCCGGACGCCATCAAACTGGCCCAACGTCAGAAACAACATCTTTCCGAACGTCTCGCGCAATATGAAAACGATCATATCCAACGTATTTCCAAAGGTCTCTGCATTCCCGACATCGGTCTGATGTATCTGGAGCTTCTGGAGGAAATCCGCAAGATTTCGCGTCATCTCACCAATATCACAGACCGTGCCGGCAATTTCTACAATTCCATCGGCAAGACCTATGTCGAAAGCGGCATCACGTTGGATATCAATGGATAAATGGGAGGGTCCCGCTCCTGCGGGACCGCAAAAATGGGAGGGTCCCGCTCCTGCGGGACCGCAAAAATGGGAGGTCCCGCTCCTGCGGGACCTTCCATGCGTTTTTTTTACAACTCAATGAACGCGAACGAATTGGGCTTCATGGGCAACGTTATCGCGCCATTCTCGTCTGCTTTCGGATAGACTTCCGTAAAGAAACGAACTTTGTCCGTCAAATGGCATTCCGCTCCAGCCAATGAACGGCCTTCAACGCGAACGGTCACAAGCTCGATCGGCGTCACGTTGTCATCGTCCAAATAGCGCGTCACCAAAATGCCCGCATGACCGTCCAGACCGACAGCCGCCATCACGTAGATGTCATTCTGACCATCGATTTTCACGGCGGCTTCCGTTCCCAAGCGCCGCATCTTCGCCCACGCCATGAACGGATAATAGCCCCGTGACGGCTCCAACGACATCTGGTCGAACATGTTGTTCATACCGCCGCTAACGCGCGCGTCATAGAACATAAGCATATCGACAGGCGCCCTCTGGCATCGGGTCAGAACCGCCGACACAAACGCCGCGCCCTTGTAATTCATCTCGCCCATTTCCACTTGCAACGAATAGATCCAACTGTCGCTCCAATCGCGGACATAGTTCCATTCGTTGAGAATGGATTCTGTCTTGGTGTAGCCATATTTGTCCAGCAATGCGCGCATCCGTATTGCCTTTTCCGCAATCGGTTCTGGAACAACGGCATAGATATGCCATGAGAAGAAATCCAATTCCACACCACGGCGGCTCATCTCCGCCAAGAAGGCATCCGCCCACTGTTCGTCATACGCCAACGCGGGGCCGCCAATCTTCAACTGAGAGAAGGCCTTTTTCAGACGCAACGCCGTCTTGGAGAACAAATCATAGAACTGTTCGGGCGTGCCCGTCCACGTGGGGCTCGGGCGGCCGTCCGCCGCAGGCTTCAAATCAGGCTCGTTCCAGATTTCCCAATATGTGATGTTCCATTTGAAACCATCCGCCCATCCTTCGGTGTAGTGACGGACAATGTGCTCGCAGATGGACGCCCATTTATCAAAATCCGGTGGCGGATTTACACCATACTTCTTGATCCAATGTTCGATGGACTGGCCAAGGCGGTAGAACGGCTCCGTGCCAGCGGCACGCATCGTCTTCAGATAGTCGTCCGTCTCCACAAAGTCATACGACGCAGGATCATCCGCATCTTTGGAGAAGTCTGGAAAGATGCCTGTGATATCGACGGAATGCCACCCGCCATATGCATGGCAATGAGCGGAATCATGCGTACGGGCATAAGGAATTTCCAACGCCTGGTAGTCGCCGAAATTCGTCATCGTCTGGTCGGACCGCCAAGCAGACGGCCCGTTGTTCACGGCGTTCATGATTTTCACATTGCCCAACTTGTGATTCAAATCAACAACAACATCAGTTTTTGCCAAGCTCATTTCCATGCTCCTTTATCAAAAAATATTAGAGAAACTTGCATGAACTTATCTGATTTTTTCACATTGTCAATCCAAGCCATTATTTTTTGCAAAAAAGAAGTCTCCTTTCTACTTCAGAAAACATCATTCCTTCGAAAAATGTGCTCCAAGAACCCATTATTCCTTCGAAAAATGTGATCCAAAGAGTTATTATTCGTCAGGAAAATGTGATCCAAAGAGCCATTATTCGTCAGGAAAATGTGTTTTTGAGTATAAATCTTTCTGTTTTTCCAAATTCTCCCCTCTTAACGTTCATTGAAAATCTAAAAATATACCATATTCATTTTCTGCAACAGACATTTTCCCACAAGACCAATGACAATAGCATAGGTGAAACTGGCCAGCGTTCCAATTAGATACCGTTCAGCAAACTCCCTGTCTTCCAGCATCTTAAAACGCGCAACACTTTTGGCGGTCAAGACAAAACCAATCGCCCCAAACTGATTGGACATTATAAATAAAACAACGATAAACCGCTCCAATTTGCCAATCAGCTCGCCGCTCCGTGCAGATGCAAAAATTGCATATCGGTCCTGTGCAGTAACTTCTGAAGGCATTGGTACAAGACTGAAAAGCCTTCTGATAAAACAAGAGGCAACATCCCAAACCAATACAATCATCAAAAGCAGCAGAACCACTACACACCAATTTTCCAGCCATTTCCAATAATAAAACGGCCCCCCAATAACTAAAAACGCATAGCAAACAAACAACAATATACCAACCATCAAGGTCTGATGGATGCCTGCTAGCCAATATGCCACCTTTGGCTTCAAGTTCTTGCTTTCAAAGTAATAACGAAGACAAACTAAAACACAGCGCACTATCATTAGCAAGCCCCATGCCAACAGAGCCTTCCACCAACAACCAATGACAAATAGCATACAGGGAAGCATGGCAATGCCATAGATCGCCATCTGGATCCATAGCAACTTTTTACTATTATATAATTTTTCATCTCTGGCGGGAAAAATCGTGAATTCAAGGGAAAAATGAATCACCAGCCAATAAATCAAAATCGTTTGCCAGTATTCCATCATTGTTCTCCTTCGTTCAACTTCTTTTGCAGATATTCCACCATCGCAAACGCCGTGTTCCGTTCCACAAATACATTGCTGTTCCTAAGGGCTTTATCAATGCTTTGTTGTTGCAAGCCAGTCAATTCCGTCAACCTCGAAACCGCCCCATGCAAATGCCCCGGCATCAGCACGTCACGCCCCCTCTGCTTTTGAGTTGGGCGGATGAACATGCCATTCTCCTTGATTGTTCTGAAAATGCTTCGCTGAGCCTCCTTTTTAAATATGGATAAAGTGGATTTAAAATCCAGCAAATCCACCATATCCCGTACATGGCTTTCATTAAACATCAAAGGATCGCCAACTGGCCAAAGGATTTCCAAAAGAAGCCACAATTCATTCTGGTATCGTGTCAAGCGTTCATTCAGGCTGAAAAGCGAATTGAGCAAGGCGCTGCTCATGCCGTCCAGACCTGCATCCGTGCAAACCACAACGGTATAATCCTTCGCCTTCTTGCAGACTTCAAGGGCCTCCCGTGCATGATGATAGACTGGACCATCCTGAAAACTCGTCCCGTGTCCGCTAACTTGAACCGTCCAATCGCCATGGCCGATGCCAGCATATATCTCCTTGCTCCACAACAATATGCGCAACAGACGCAGATAGAGAAACGCGGCATCCGCCTGTGTGAACAACCCCTGTAGTTCGTCCCCCGCACTGAATTCCACGTTTTTGACCAATGCGTCAGCAAATATCCCATTCAGTAATTCAACGGTCTTTAGGCAAAAATCCTGCAATTCCTGCCTCTCTTGCTGTTGATACTGTCTGGATTTTCTGATATCGACCATCAAGACGGTATATGCCATGGTGATGCGCTCCTTTCATTTCAATCACTGTCACGAATTGATTTCTACGAAACGCAATTAATTTACACGGCATTTTTCAAAATACAACTATTTTTAGATGTTTTTAATAAATACAACCTATTTAGGATGTATTTTTAATTTACAACCTATTTAGATTGTATTTTTCATCACCACTCCTGCAGGAGGATGCCTGTGAAGAAGGCTTCGCCACCGTCGCCCTGCCCTTGCGCATTGCATTGGACGGAAACAGAAGCCGCGTCTTTCGGCGTCGTCAAAAAGCTCCAAACCGTTTCCGTTTCGCCAGTTCCGCTGAATTTCAGATAGACGTTGCCCGTATGCGCAAGCCATTGTCCGGCAGCGTTTTTGAAGCAAAGCGACGCCCCCGCAAGACCGCCGCGATCATTCGTCACTCCACCACGGCAGAGGAAGAAATATCCAGTGTCCGGTTTGATTGGAATCGTCTGATGGAAGCAGCCGTTCGACACCTTGCGAATCACACAGCGGCCGTCTTTCACCTCTCCGTTGCCGGGCGCGGGTTGCTTCCTGTCGTCTTCAAGCTGCCACAATGTCCAGCCTTTTTCCTTTCCTTCAAATGCAAAATCGGGCACGATATTCTCCGGCTTGTCGATCACCGCGCCACTTGGATTTTTGACCTCTAAGATGGCCTGTGTCAAGCCTTTGCCACCGTCGGCCTCATCCCACAGTCCCTTCACGCGCGAATGCGGACTGTTCTTCCACCAGCAGCGTTCTTCACCGTAAAGCCAGATGTACGGTTCAGCCTCTTCACAGGCCGCCGCAAAGCAGCGTTTGAACAGGCCGACTTGCCCAAGTTGGCTGATTTCAGGTTCTAGCGACTTCCGATAATACGATGTCGCGGGATGGTTGAAATAGCCGTCCAGATAAAAGGCGGGAGCCAGCAGAATCTGTGCGCGCGCCTTGCGGACATTCTGCGGCAAGACAAGCTTTTTCACAAGCTTATGAAGATTGAGCTGCATGGCCGCGTAAGCGCCGGTCGTCTTCGCGACATAGCCGCTTGATTCATGGCCGTCGTAAATCAACGCCGTCGGCGGCATGACATCGATGACGCCGTTCATGAACGGACGAGACAGCATCGCGCCGTCCATCGTCAGGCAGAACGGCATGAACAAAACGATGTCCGGATATTCCTTGAAGACAGCACGGCCCCATTCCTGACCACGACGGAACACGACATCGAATATCTCCTTGACCGATTTGTCCGTCTTCAAATCATTGGGATTCCAATACTTCCGTCCATACTCCTCGATATCGACGCCAAGCCCTTTCAGCCCGATTTCCTTCGCCACTTTCGCCGCGACGCCGAAATTGTTCGCCACGTTTGCGAAATCACCGTCGTCGAGCCAATTGAAATCGACAGAGTTCGTCGTCATATAGAAGAAGTTATCCGTGAAACGGCCGAAATTCAATGCCTTGAAGCGCGCAATTGTCTCGGCGAATTGCTCATATTTCCAAGCCTTTTTATTCCAAGCATTTCCCGTCCCCGGTGCCCACTTTTTGCCATCCGCCAACATTTCTTCTTTTCCATAAACGCGCACGACCAGACCGTCCAGCATCGGGCATTCCTCCTGCATGTCCGCAAGATGCTTTTCCAGAAAATCAATGTTCGGATTACTCCATGACCAATCCAAAACCTTTACTTGCCGCGGCTGGGCCAAAGCCGACATCACAACGCAACACGCACATCCAAAAACCAACAAGCCTTTCATCTTTTACCTCCTATTTAAATAACGGTGCAAACGCATCTTGTATCGTCTTCGCAGAATAACCAAAACCAATCGACACTTCATGCTGATAGGAACGTAGCCGCGGCGCCGTTTTCAGCTTGCCCATGACCGTCTTCCAGTCAATGTTTCCATGGCCCGGTATGTCATGGCTATCTGTATCCGACGCATTATCATGTAGATGGACGGTCACGATGTTCGGTAGCATTTTGTCCAATATATGATCATCAAACGGAATGATGCCCGAATCGCGGCACGCCCATGGCAGCCATTCGCAGCTTCGCTTGCCGGAGGCCGACATGACGTTGGCGTGGCCTGCATCAAAGCACAGCCCCAACCATGGCGATGAAAAGCGTTTGACAAAGCCGTTAAGTTCTTCCGGCGACGCAATTTCCGTCCAGATATTCTCCAATGCGATAACGACGCCGCAACGTTCCGCCACAGGCAGAACCGCTTCCAACGCATCGTCGATATAGGCACGCCATTGCTCCAATTTGCGTGGACGCATGCTTTCGTTGGACCACGTCTCCGCATGGAACGCGCATGTGTCGCCGCCAAACTCCGCCGTCAGTTCCAATGTCCGTTTCACGCGTTCAATCATGCGTTTACGATCACCTTCGAACGGCAGCGACATCTCATTGCCCTCCCCCCAATCGGAATGCGCACAACGGCAACTCGCACCGCGTTCGGTATAGAGCTTCTTCACGGAAGACACGCGTTCAGGATGTTCCAGCAGTTCGTGCATCAAATCACTGGAAAGCGTCAGCAACGACTGCCCGCAGGACAGATTGTCCTCCAGACCTTTCACAATCTGCATGTCGCTTTTGTCGTTTTCAGGCAATGAAAAATAACCGACGAACGGCGCATCCTGTTTCATGTCTTCTCCATTAGACCATCATGGGAGGGTCATGCTTCCGCATGACCAGTCGCGTGGGAGGGGCATGCTCCCGCATGACCGGTCGCACTGGAGTGCGACCCTCCCGTCTCGTTCAATCCAATTTTTCCACCACCTGCTGTGCGCGTTCCCATCCGCCACGCGAACGGATCAGGCTGTAGTCCAGTGGACGGAAGTAATCACCCATGTAGGTCGTGACAAAACGGCCCGACAATTCGTCCTCCGTCTCACTCTTCACGAAGACGCAAATCGTTTTGGCGTCTTTGTCTTGCATCTTGATTTCGTGTGTGTTGCACAACTTGTTCAATGGCGCGACGGTCTTTTCGACCACGCCGTCGGCATCCTTTACGAACATCAACCGCCAGGCCGCGCCGTCGCCAAGCGTCAAAATGCCTTCGCAGGCTCCTGTTTTCGCGACGGTAAAGATGTCCGCCACTTTGCAGTAACCCTTTGACTTGTAGTGCACTGCATAGTCGGGCAACTGGTTACCGAAACAGATTTTGTCAATATATTCACCACTGATGGGATAGTCCGTACGGATGACCACATCCGTGATATGCTGATTCGGCGTATAGACTTTCGCCATGTGGCCTTTCGTCTTGCCGTTGCCTGTCGCACCGATGGCACCGCCATGAATCTTCAGCGTACCGTTACAGCCTTCCGGGCAGTGGAAAAATGCGCCGTCGAAGTCTGGATTGTTCCGCAGTGAACCGTCCTCCCAGTACATGATGTTCGTGATATCGATGGAGCAGTTCGCCGTGCGCTGTTCCAACGCATAGAAACATGTGTCTGGATAGATTTCAGAACCGACGAAATATCCCGTGTCCGCCTGCACGATACCGCGTGTGCCGCGCCACCATGTGCCGTTATCGCGTTGCGGCATGCAACCCGTCCAGATGTGGAGGTTGTTCCCGTATGTGTACGCGCCATGGTTCTCCAGACCGACGCGAACGCCCATCATTTCGATGTTGCTGAAGCGGTTGTCGTTGACGCCGCGGCCGTTGTAGATGGCGGTACATGGCACGGGCCAGTCGTTCGAAGAGAAGATGGTCATGTTCTGGGCGAAAATCGGCCGCGAGCCGCCGCCTTCGATGAACAGGCCGTAGCTGCGCATGTTGAAGATGCCGACCTTGTCGATGAATGTCGCCGTTGACTGTGTGCATTTCGCGATGCGGATGCCGCATTCATGGCTGTTGCATTTGATGTTCAGTTCTCGAACGTTGACTTTGTAGTTGCCGGAGAAATTCACGACACCGACGGAATGGTCTTCATTGACAATGGCGGAAACCAGCCATGTCCGCGCTTTCGTGATTGTCGGAACACGCGCATATCCGTCGCCGACGATTGGATTCTTCAGAAACAACGGCTTCTCGACTTTGTAAATTCCTCCAGGGAAATACAATGAGTATTTTTCCGTGTATTGGTTGACGATTTCACTGACGTCTTCCGAACCATCGTTCTTCACGCCCAATTCCAACACGTTCACCATGCCCGCCTGGAACTCTTTCAACGCGGGCTTTTCTGCAGGCTTCGCCGCCTCCGCCGCCGTGCCGACGGTGTTCATGGCCAACAACAATACCAACGGACTGATCAATCTCTTCATGATGTCTCCTATTTGTTAACGTTTGGCAAAATCACCAATGATTCCATACCACTAATAACATAGCAGACCGCTCACATTTATCCATCGACCATTGCTTTTTTGTGAAAAAACATGTTTTTCTTCAGTTTTCCGACGTCCAAACTTGCCTTGACAAAGACCTGTATTTTATTATATGTAGGGATAAAATTTTCACATAACCATAAGGACAGATCAATGTGCAACATTGCAGGCTATACAGGCAATCGCCAAGCGGCACCCATTCTCATCGACATGATGCGCCGCGAAGAAGGCTACTGGGGCGGCTACTACACGGGAATCGCCACCATTGACAACGGCCACGTCTATCACGCCAAGGTCGTCGGCGACGTCGAAACGCTAATCCGCGAAACGGACGCGCTCCGTCTGCCGGGCACAACGGGTATCATCCATTCCCGCACGCCGTCCGGTGGCGATCGCGAATGGGCCTATCCGTTCGTCAGTTGTGACGGCAAGATCGCTTTCGTCGAAAACGGCATCATCGGCTCGTTTGAGAAAACGACGGATTTTCCAACCCTCGCCATGGATTTGAAACAAAAAGGCCATAAGCTCTCATCTTGCACGACCGATGAAATCAAAGGCTATCCACGCCTTTCCGACGGTACATCCGTCCATTATTCGGAAGTGCAATGCCATCTGCTGGAAGAACTTCTGAATAGCGGTCTGCCCCCCTTCGAAGCCTTACGCGAAATGCTCCGCCGTTGGCCTTGCGAAGACGTCGGCGTCGCCATCCATCGCGACCATCCAGGCCGAATTTTCGTCGGCCGTGTCAACCAGCCCATGACGCTCGCCCGTACCCAAACTGAATGTTTCATCTCCACAACGCCTTTGGCCTTCCCTGAACAGGATTTCATCGGCGTCGATGTCCTGCCTGCCAACGCCTGCCATGAAATTTCCGTTGACGGTCTGTCCATTCTCAACGCCATCGATCCGGCCATTTGCGTCTGTCCTATCACGCCAGCCGTGTTCGCGCAGGCGTTGCAGGACGTCACCGCCAAGCTGCAGGCCGCGAAAGAGCCTGTGCCGTTCAGCGTTGTCGCCGAAACGTGCAAATTCCCGCAAGGCGGCATCCCGCAGATGGCGCTTCTTGGCTATCTTGTTCTGGAATCGTTGCTAAAATCAGGCAAAGTCGTTCAGACGACCATCCGTAAGGACGGCATGACGGCAGGCCTCACCGCCCCCGTGTTCATGATTTCATGGAAATAACCACCATTATATAAGGAAGCAATCAACATGGCTGATCAACTCTGTGGTGCAAAACGACTTTTCCGTTCGGTGATTCCGGCATTTCTGCTCGCCGTATCCGTCGGGCAGATCTACGCCTTCACGAACTTCTCGTCTGAAATCGCCAACTACATCGGTGAAAAGCAGGAGCATGTCCAGTTCGCCTTCTCGCTGGGTATTTTCTTTCTGGGCATGGGTGCCGCATTTTTCGGCAAGATCGTCGAGAAGAACATCAAATTATCAACCGTCATCGGCACGGTCCTGTTCCTCTCCGGTCTTCTCGTCTGCAGCCTTGGAATCAGTATGAAATCATTGCTGATCATCTATTTAGGATATGGCTTCCTACTGGGGACGGGCACTGGCGTCATCTATATTTCGCCTGTCAAAACGATGATGCTGTGGTTCCCGAAGAACAAAGCCATCGCCGCCGCGATTCCAATCATCTCCTTCGGCCTTGGTTCGACGCTTTCGACTATTCTCTTCCATGGTTTCTGGGGCATCCGTGGATTCATAACCTACGGCGTGACAAAAGTTTTCATGGTTTTCGCCGTCTTCTATCTCATTCCGATGACCATCGCCGCCTTCCTGTTGAAGAAGCCCGTGCTTGAACAGCAAGCCGCCGCCGTTGCCAACGGCGAGAGCGACTTCCGTTACACGACATTGCTGAAAGATTCCTATTTCATTCAGTCATGGCTGTTTATGTTCCTCAACATCTCCGCTGGCCTCTGCCTGATTCCGCTCGCCAAGCAGATGATGAAAAACGACATCGTCGGTTATTCCGAAGGTGCCATCACGGCGTTTATCGCCCTCTCCGGCCTCATGAACGGCGGCGGCCGCTTCATCTTCGCATGGTGGTCCGACCGCCTTGCGCACCGCATCAACATCCTGCTGTTCATTCTCGGCATCTCCGCTGGCGTGATGCTCTGCAGCTTCTGGCCGCCAGTCATCGGTTTCGCATTGCTCGTCATCAATGCCTGCTATGGCGCAGGCTTCTCCGTCATTCCCGCCATTCTGTCCGACCACTACGGCATGAACAACATCTCGAAAATCCATGGTGCCGTCCTGTCTGCATGGGGCTTCGCGGGACTGGCCGGCAACCAGGCCGCCATTTTCGTCTCGCAGAAGCTCGGTTTCGGCTACAAAGGCGTCGTGACCATGCTGGTCATCGCCTATCTGCTCAATCTTGTCAACGTGCTTTCCTTAAAGAAGAAACAAATGGAATGACATGGCCCAAACAAATGAATCAAAAGTGCAAAAAGATACTGCTATATTTTTTGGCCTCGGCGATTGTGCTAGTCGTTTGCATTATAATTGCAGTAACAACTATTTACAACCAGTTAAGCTATTATTCCAGTCAAATACAAAATAATATGTCTATTCAAGACGTGAAACAAATTCTTGATGGAAGATTTGTTGAATCTGATGTTACTATCAAACAAATAGAAGATGATGGATGGTCAATTGGACATCTTGTCTCTAGTGAACAGATATTATTCGCAAGAAAATATTCTTACTGTCTCTTCAAGTCATTGTATTTCTATGTTTTATATGATAGTAATGACAGAACACAACTGGTAATTGAGGCATTTGAGTGATTCTTATTTGAGTGCTTGAAAGTTGGTCATCAGATTAGAGCTGATATGGTAGATTTGATATCCCCACTGCCTCAATAGACTTTTTTGTAGATTGAATTTCTAAACCATTGTGGTAACAAAGAGGAATAAAGCGTCCATTTCCCTTCGTTGATTTCAGCTATGTAACGGAAGCCATCTCCCGAATTGTCAAAAAAATAACCACGATTAAGGAATGGAATTGCATTAGCCACATTGTCAAGACAACGCTGGAAACGATCAACAATCTTATCGTATGGAACATCATGTCCGCCTTCCTGTACCCGAGCAACCACACGATTTATGTTGATTTCAGGACATTCAGTTGAAACAAAATATAGATAAGTGCGAAAA
Source organism: Victivallales bacterium (assembly GCA_017554445.1). Lineage (GTDB taxonomy): Bacteria > Verrucomicrobiota > Lentisphaeria > Oligosphaerales > Oligosphaeraceae > UBA1407. Next base: position 7,365 of record JAFZIJ010000108.1, on the reverse strand, counting down.
CCTTTGGAATATGCTTTGTTAAAAAGTTCAATCTTGGAAGGATGGGAAAATACAGTTTCACTTGAAAAACTGATGTTGTTTGCCAAATACTCGGAGCGGAAGAAATCAGCAAGCATGGCAACAGTGTAGGAATTGACAGCCTCACGGGTAAAAACAACAAAATCATCTTTAATATGAATTTCACTAGCTGCAAAAAGAGCTTTGTGATTATCAGGAAAAGACGATTTACTGATAAAAGTCAGCAGTGATTCGTTTTCCATGGGAAAAGGGCAAGCTATTTTTAAGGCTTTACTTATCTCTGTAAACATCATATCTGCATTGATATAATGATAGAGATTGACAGCATAGTTATTGGAAAGCCATTCTGCAAGTGTGCTTTTTCCCGAACCATTTGGTCCCGCAAAGATGCGCATTCGAGGAATCATGGGATAATATTCTCCTTAATGATTTCCTCGTGACCGTCAGGATAGAGACGAATGAGATCTTTTCCTTTGACAAACACAGCAGGAATTCCCTTGCTTAACAGACGCTTAATGGCGGCTTGTCCTGCTTCCCAAACGGATCTTGACAACTTGCGCGCCTCTTCTGACTGCTGTGACGCTTCCGTCTGATACTCAACAGGGGCAAGTGTGCCATCGGCCATCTTGATATATGAAATGCGTTCTTCTGGCATTTTACCTCACCTGTTGAAAATATTACCTATAAACACTAGATAAACCTAATTATATAATATATGGGGCTATATGAGTTTTTCAAGTAGCTTTTAATCATGCTTATTCTTCTTCGAAAAAACAATCCAAACAATCCTAGCAAAAAAACGCTAGGATTGCTAGATTATCACGATTTTAATCAATATCATACCCTCCGCCGAACAGCGTATCGGCGGGGGCTTCCGTTGGATGATATGTACTGTAGCCGACGGGCGGCATCGTCATGATGGCCGTCATATCGTCGTCGGACAGATCGAAATCGAAGACCTTCATGTTGTCGGCGATGCGGTCCGCATGGGTCGATTTCGGCATCGGCACGACACCATACTGCAGTGCAAAGCGGATGCAGACCTGCGCGATGCTCTTGCCGTATTTGGCGGCGATTTTCGCCAACGTTGGATCGGACAGCACAGCGCCGCAGCCCAACGGCGACCACGCTTCCACGACCATGTTGTGCGCCTTGCACCAACGGACGAGTTCGGGCTGATAGTAGCCTGGATGAAATTCAATCTGGTTCACCATCGGTTTGATTTCCGCCGTCTCAAACAACGCATCCAACTGTTCAGGCAGATAATTCGACACGCCGATGGCGCGGATCTTGCCGTCCTTGTACATTTTCTCGAAGCCGCGCCACGTTGCCGCATTGATTTCCTTCCATTTCGGATTGGACTTCGCAACACACGGCCAATGCACAAGATACAAATCCAGATAATCGACGCCCAGATTCTTCAACGAATCTTCGACGGTGGCGATCGTCTTCGTGTAGCCGCGCTCCGTGATCCAGTGCTTCGTCGTCAGGAAGATCTCCTCACGCGGCACGCCAGATTCCTTGATGCCTTTGCCGACATCCTCTTCGTTGCCGTATGCGTTCGCCGTGTCGATATGGCGGTAGCCGCATTTCAAAGCCGTCTTCACGCCTTCGCAGGCCACACCGCCTGCAGGCGTCTGCCATGTGCCGTAACCAAGGCATGGAATCTTCACGCCATTGCTCAGTGTCAAAGTATCCGTCGGTTTGTTGAACATATTGATTGCTCCTTTATTTGGTGTTTTTATGAAAAAGTGTTCTTTAAAATAGCATTATATTTGTTAAATACCATTCAAAAAGCCATAGGCTATAAGCCATGAGCCATAAGCTTTAGCCGCAATGCGGCTAAATAGGTCTTCCCCCTGCGTCAATCAGCCGCCGTTGCCGCTCCGTAAATGTCACGCCTATACGCTTTTGGAGCTCCTCAACATCCCATGACGGGGCCTCCGCATATTTTCCGCCCGACAGATATTCCGTCAGCACATGCTTCATCCAGCGGACGGCTGGATCATCCTTCTGGAAGTTGAAGCCGCAGACAATCATGCGTCCTTTTCCAATCGAAAATTCCGCAATCAGTGATTTCCGGCGAATTCGCTTAAAGCACGGAATCAGTTCCAGAATTGGCATGAACGGAGGCATTTGCGCATCCTGCACAAGCGAATGGCTCTTCGTCATCAGCGGATAGAACTGCCAATCCGCAAAACCTTCCTGCGGGAAGCGTCTCCAAATCGGATGGTCGTGAACCACCGTGCCTGCATGGCCGAGCGAACGGCCGGATGTGCAAGTCCGGAAGACTTCCGTCTCTGAACAAGCAGGAAAGCCTCCTGTCAACAGCAACGCACCGCCTGCCGCCACATGTTTCAAAGTCTCTTCCGTCAGTTCAGAAGCACACAAAACCGTTTCATTTTCAACATCATCCACTTTCGGGAACACCCAGAATTTCCATTCGTTCTCCAACTCATTTCCATTGAAAGACGCCGTAACGCGCAGGATGCATGCCGCCGCGTCCGTCCAATCAGGCAGTTCGATATCCAATTGCGCAACATCTTGCAAGGTGCCTGGTTGCACGTTTTCAAAATCACAGCATCCTTCAATGATAAATGTTCCGTCCGTCTTCTCAAACGTCCATTGCAGACGTCCTGTCGCGATGGCTTCCCGTCCGAAATGCGAAAGGATGATACGTTCAGCGAAATGCGTGCCCGCCAAACGGTTACGATATTTTCCAGCGGAACAAAGCAGGACGGAATCGCCTGTGTATCGGCGGACATCCGCAATGCTTTCGCCGTATTTTTCTTCGTAGAATTCATTGAAAATACCGCATGGATAGCCGATGAGATGCCAATGCGTGTCAATGCCGCCCAGATAGTCGAATCCCGTGATCGTATCGCATGCGCGCAAATTCTCCATGAGCTGTTTGCGCACGGAGGAGATGAAACGGCAATTCAATTCATAGTATTGGCGGGCGTTTTCATAAACACCGTATTTCTGCATGTTTTCGCGGGCGGCTTCGAACAAATCCGTGCCGATGAACGTCCCTTTGTAGCGTTCCTCCAACGAAAAGTCCAGATAGCCGCCGAGGATGCCCGCCTCATGCGAAAGGATGGGCCGTCCATAAGCGGCATGGCGGCGGTCGATGACCGCCGTTCCCGGAAAGTCATCATGACTATAACTGAATTCGCCGCCCAGAGCGCCAAAAACATCCGTAAATACACGAACAGCCGCCATACGTTTTGGATCGTAAGTCATCGGCTCCCGCGCCAATTCCTGTCCGGGCGCGAAGGCGTATTCGATGCCGCGCATGGCCTCCTGCGGGTTGAACAGCATGCCGGGGGCCATTTCATGCAATACATCAACCAATCGTTTCAGCCGGATAATCGCTTTTTCATCAATGATTTTCTCGTTGCCTTCGCAGAAAATGACGGCGCACGGATGCCGCCGCACCATGCGGATGATATCCACCGCTTCAGGCATGTTCCAAACCGACGGCAGTTCCGTCTGCACATAGATGCCCAATTGGTCGCAGGCGTCGTAGAACGGTTCGGGCGGACACCATGTGTGACAACGGATGAAGTTGAATCCAGCCTGCCGCAACACGCCCAAATCATGTAGATATTTTTGCGTATCGAAGTGCGGATTACATGTTTCCGCAAAATAGCAATGCTCCGTCACACCGCAGAAATAGACAGGATGGCCGTTGACGAAAATACGTTTGTCATCGTGCGACAGCGTGCGTGGTGCCCAACGCACGGAGCGTTCATCCAGCAGCGTCCCGTCGCCGTCCCGCAGTTCTACTGCCATATCATATAAGAATGGATGGTCATGGCTCCATTTTTCAGGCAGTTTATCCGTCGTGAACGACAGTTTGTCCGCCGTGCAATCGACGCTTCCCGTCTGAATGGTCTTCCCGTCATCGGCGATTTTCCAGACGATCTGGCAACCGTTTCCATTCTGCAACTCTATATGCCACAATGGGTTGCCGTTCTGGCAGGACAGGAAGAAATCATCAATGCGAGCCTCCTGCGTCAACCGCAACGACACGCCGCCGCCGATGCCGCCGCGTTCGGACTGATAGCCCTGCGCGGCCAGACCACGATGCTGCCCAGGCCGTGCTCCGACGGCTTCGCCGTCATGACTGCCATCGACACGATGGTACGCCCCGCCGTCGTCGTGCACGTTGCAGACGGCGATGATCAATTCGTTCGGCCCGTCATGGTTCAGCAACGGCCCCATATCAAACGATACGGGAGCTGAATAACCGGTCGCGACTCCCGCCAGCTGCCGATTGCAGAAGACGGAGCAGCCCCACATCGGGCAGACGACCGTCAGAACTGCTTGATTCCAATCATCTTGCGGCAATTTCAACATCTTGCGGTAGAAGCCTGTGCCGACGAGAAACGAACTGGCGGCATGTGGCAACAACGTCACGCCCATTGGAAAATGCGGCTTGCGGTAGTCTGGATTGAACCGCGCTTCCAGCCCGAAGAAATCCTCTTCGTCGAACAAGTCATAATGGTCGTCCCAATAACCGGGCGTCACCATCAGCCCTGTAAACTGTTCCGCTTTCGGCAACGACGGTGCCAGCGGGTTGAACGGCTTCGGCAAATAGAAAAAGTCCCATGTTCCGTCAAGGGAGAGATGCAATGGTAATGGATTCATGGTCTTACTGAGTATTCTTGGATTTGCTGGATATTCTGGATGTTCTGGATTTGCTGGAATTTCTAGAGCCTCTAGCGCTTCTAGAGCCTCTAGCGCTTCTAGATGCTAATCTAATCATAAAACCATTTTTTTCCACTTTTACGTGTTTTGCGTCATCAATGGCTTGCACAAAAAACAGAAGTATAGTAATATGGTATGTCTTTTCCATTTTCTCTCCTGAACACGTAATCATCCATAAGGAAACATGACGATGTATCTTGGAAAGCTGAACGATGCCAAATCACCTGTAACGGTCTCATACACAATCCATAAGGAAGGTTCACGGGATGTTCCCGCCATGGCAGCGGCGGGCAATCCGTTGAACGGAGAGGAGCTTCTTGTCCGCTGGTCGCAGCTCTATCTCTCCAAACTGGCGTTCTCGCTCACGTTTTCGAAGACGTGCTTTCTCGACAGCGTCCGCCTCGTCCTTCCTGCCGTCTGCCAGGCGGAGAAGATTTCCATCTACGATGAAAAGGATGACCAGCTGCTCGCCGTTTACGCAGCGGAGACAGGCAAGAAAATCATCGACCATGAGATTTCATTGACCGTCGCCACCAGCCTGGCCGCCTGCCGAATCGTCATCGATGCGCCGTTCTCGGACATCGGCCTGTCCGAACTGGACTTCTTCGGCGCCTACGGTGATGATTTGCCGCTTTATCCAACGCCTGCAAAATCGTCTTTATCTGACAAAACCGTTGCAATCACGTCATTTAACGGTTATCAGGCGGATACTTCCGCCGGCAACCGCGCAGGCGAGATTCTCGCGGAAAAACTTCTTGAAAAAACAGGCCACGCCTTGACCGCCAAAGCAGACGGTGCCATCCGCTTCAAACAGGACGCCGCCATCGCGGAAAACGGCTACCGCCTGTCTGTTACAGAAAACAACATCGACATCGCCGCCGCCGATTTGCGCGGTTTCGTCATCGCCGTTGAAACGCTTCTCAAGATGTTGCGCGGCAACTCATTCCAGCTTGGAACCGTGGAAGACGCGCCGCGTTTCAACTTCCGCGGCGTCCACATTTTCCTGCCGCCCCCAGACCAATTCGATTTTGCCAAACGGCTCATCAAATATCTCATCTCCCCCATGGGCTACAATGCCGTCATTCTCGAATTCGCGGGCGGCATGCGTTTTGAATCGCATCCCGAAATCACGGAAGCCGTCATCCACGCCAAGCAGATGGCGCGCGAAGGCAAATGGCCGCAGTTCCCGCATGGCGAAGTTGGCGGCGACGGCGTCGTCGAAAAAGCGGATGTAGCGGACTACATCGACTACATCCGCTCATTCGGCATCGACGTGATTCCGGAAGTCCAGAGCCTCGGTCATGTCCAATTCATGACCATCGCCCATCCGGACATCGCCGAACGTGAAGAATCATTGGAAGAAGCGGTTGACCAACGGTTTGCAGACGCGAACAAAGGCAAATTCTATGCCCACTGCTACTGCCCGTCCAACGAAAAGTCATACAAAATCCTATTCGATTTGATGGACGAAATCATCGACGTCGCCCAACCGACGAAATACGTCCACGCAGGCCATGACGAAGTCTATCAGATCGGCGTCTGCCCCGTCTGCCGTGAAAAGGATCCCGCCGATTTGTACTACAACGATGTCATGCGCATCCATGACCATCTGGCGGCCAAAGGCCTTAAGATGATGATTTGGAGCGACATGCTGCAGTCCGCTAGTTCCTACAAGACCGTTTCCGCTATCGACCGCCTCCCGAAGGACATCGTCATGATGGATTTCATCTGGTATTTCCATCTTGGAAAGGACATCGAAGAGAATCTGACGGAGAAAGGCTTCCCCGTGCTCATCGGCAATCTCTATTCCAGCCACTTTCCGCGCTTCGAAAAACGCGTCCAGAATCCGCTGATCGTCGGCGGCGAAATCTCCTTCTGGACGCGCGTTACAGAGGAAGTTCTCGGTCGCGAAGGCAAAATCTACGATCTTTTCTACACGGCGGAAATGCTGTGGTCGGCCACCTATCGTGAAGCGCTTCGCTACAGCTACGACGGAATCATCCGCCGTCTGATTCCGCCGCTTCGCGATCAGCTCGGCAACCGCCAGTCGCCATCGTTGCTTCCCGCCCACCATGAAACGGAGCTTTACAGCACAATCGGCGCGCCCAATCCGGAAATCGACAAGACATCCCTCGACATCCGTCTGAACAAACGGTTCGACAGCCTCGTCTTCACCCACACGGCCTGCCGCGAAATGACGCGCATGCCATGGGTGGATTTAGAAGAAATCGGCGCCTACTACGTGACGTTCGACGACGGCTCATCAGAACGTCTTCCCGTCACTTACGGCGGCAACATCGGCTACTGGAACCGCCGTCAAGGCCAGCCACAACCGCAGCCATTCTACCGCCACAACGGCTACATCGGCACGTATTTCGCGGACACGACGGAATCCCGCCTGCGCGACGGCCGTCTGGTGACGATTTACCATTATGAATGGCTCCTCTCGCAGAACGGCAAGACCATCGTCCGCCTCCGCTACATTCCCGCCGAAAACGCCAAGAGCGATGTCGTCATTTACGGTGTGAAAGGCATTAGCCGTTAGGTGTGGCGGAGGCGTCCCGCCTGCGCCGAGGAGGTGGCGCGTGCGTCCCGCCTGCGCCCGGGAGGTGGCGCGTGCGTCCCGCCTGCGCC
>JAFZIJ010000107.1 GCA_017554445.1 Victivallales bacterium | reverse complement strand
TGGACAAGGCGTGTTTCGTGCTGGCGGGCATCGACACGACGTCGCTCCTGCAGGCGGTGGACGTCGCGGTGGAGATGGTTCGGAACAAAGACTACGGCACGCCCGTGCCGAATTATGTGGATGAAAATGTATCCTCGAAGGTTGTGAAATTGATACAGTCTTATACGGGCGTGGTGAATAAGATGGTGTGGCGGAAAACGAATGCTTAGCATTCGTTTTGGCTTATGGCTAATGGCCGATGGCTTATGGATTTGGGAACCACGAATAGACACGATAAGCCGCCGAAGGCGGCGCTAATGGCTAATGGCTTATGGCCTATGGATTTAGAAACCACAGAATACACGACAAGCCGCCGAAGGCGGCGCTTATGGCTAATGGCCGATGGCTTATGGATTAATGCGTTAAACCTTTAGCCATAAGCAATAAGCCATAAGCGCACGAAGTGCAAATTGGCCTCCGTCTGCTCGGCGGTTGTCATGCCGCTGCGCGGGGCTAAGGAAGCCGCTGAAGGCGGCGCTTATGGCTAATGGCCGATGGCCGATGGGTTTTATATTCTGGATGTTCTGGAAATTCTGGAGGTTCTGGAGAAGGCACAAATCCAGCATATCCAGTAAGTCCAGTCGATCCAGAAAACAATTTCTGTATTTGCATTAAGCTTTCAGCTTTTGGCTTTTAGCTGAACAAAAGGCCTGCCGATGAATCTTAACGGATTACATCGGCAGGCCTTTTTTTTGTATTTGCTTTAAGCCTTTTTTTTGTATTTGCTTTTAGCTTTTAGCTTTAAGCTTTAAGCTTTTATAGCTTACTTGCCCATGAGGGCGTGGATGATGAGCAGTTCGAGCTCTTCGTAGTCGCGGTCGGCGATGAGCTTGTCGATCTTCTTCTGGTCGAGGCCACGGGAGATGGCGAGCAGTTCATTGAAGAGCGTGATGGAGTTGGAAAGGTGCTTCAAGTTGGCGTTCTGCTTCTGCGTTCTCATGACTTTGACATCAAGACCGACGGATTCGCCGTTCTTGCCGTAGTTGTGCTGATCGAGAATGCGGACTTGGTTGAAGGCGCGGCGGATATCGACGGCACCGAAAGACTTGTCTTGGTCGAATTTAAGACCGTTCTGGTCGTTGAGATGGACGGAGAAGAGTTTCTTGTGGGCGAGGGCGTATCCCATTTCGTCGGACGGATCAAGATTGGCGAGAATGGCGTGCGCGCTTTCGATGTTGACACCGACGCGGCTCGGGTCGCGTGTCAGCATACCGAGAGCGATGGCATGGCCGGTCGTCGGAATGTAGGCGTGGTCAACGGGTTCGTTGGGCTTCGGCTCGATGGCGATTTTGATCTTCTTGTCGTATTCTAGCATTTCATCGATGACTTTGGCGATGCGCTGCACGGCAACGCAGGAGTCCTTTGATTCGCGGATATAGGTGCCTTCGCGGGCGAGCCAGAGCACGATCAGCTTGGCGCCGAGGATGTTGGCGATATCGATGGATTTCTTGAAGCGGTCTTTCGCGTAGGCGCGGCACTTCGGATCGTTGGACGTGAAACCGCCGTCGATGGTCTTCGGATCAAACCAGAGGCGCGGCGCGACGAATTCCGCGTAAAGGCCTGCGTCATCGAGCTTTTTGCGGAGCGCTTTGGCGACGGCTGTGATCTGGGCGGGCGTCTTGCCGTTGATTTCCGGAACGGCGTCGTCGTCATGGAACTGGACGCCGTCGAAGCCGAGCTTCTTGAAAAGCGGCAGTTTCTGATCGAACGTGAGCGGTTCGCGGACATCGGGACCGAACGGATCCGCGCCTTCATGAATGTTCCACGGGCCAAATGTGAATCTAAACGTGCCAGCCATGAAAATCTCCTGTGTTTTGTGTTGGTTAAAACTTATGGAAACGATTTGCCAGTATTGAAAACATCCATTACCTTAAAGCCATAACCAACATATTTCAATAGGCGTTTGTCAAAAAAACGCATTTATGGCGGTGTTTTGCCGTCAAAATGGAAGAAAATCATGGATGAACTGAAAAAAATATTGAAGCGTGAATGGGAAATAGTCGCGTTGGGATGCGCGTTGCTGCTCGCTGTGGCGCTTTTGATTGTCGTGCTGTCCAGTAATTCCATCGGCGGTTGGACGTTCGGCCGCGGAGCGGTTGCCGTCAACCGTCCTGTGACGCTGAAGAAGAGCGCGTTCGCCTTTTTGCAGAATGGCGGTGCGCAGACGGCGATTGGGCGGAATCCGTTTTCTTCCGGCTTGTCGATGCCAGAACCGCCAAAACCTGTCGTCGTGAAAAAAACTGAGCCAGTTGTGGTCGCGTCGCCTGAACCGCCGAAGGAAGAAGTTGTTGAACAACCTGCGGTGGAAGAAGTTGCGGAAGAACCGAAGCCTGCGGCACCGCAGGGGCCGCAAAAAGTCGTAGGCCTGGCGAATTATTCGTTTATGAACGTGAATAACAGCGGCAAGACAGTGGCAGTGTTTTCCATCCAGACATCGGAGACGGACACGGAAAATTACGCATTGGGCGTGGGCGAAAGCGGTGGCGGCGTGAAAGTTCTGGCGATTACGAACGACGCGTTGATGCTTTTAGATGCGTCGGGCCGTCGTTGGAAAATTCCGAAGGGTAAGCCCTGCCGGAT
>JAFZIJ010000106.1 GCA_017554445.1 Victivallales bacterium | reverse complement strand
GGCATCGATCTGGACAAGGAAACGCAAGAGTTCCGCGACGTCTATGCCAGATACCGCGGTACGAAGCAATGGATGAAAGCCCCAAACGGCAAAGACAGCAAGCTCACCGCCCGCCAGTGGACACAGGTTCGCACGCCTTCATTCAAGAAATGGGCGGGGGACTGGGAAAGTGCAACTAAGTTCAAACAAATAGAGAATCTTGCGGCAATACCGCTTCGTCAGCTTCCAATAGACGAGGACATCAGAACTATTTACGGCCATCTTGAAAATGGCATAAATGAAAATGACGGACTCGAAGTGCGTTTTGTCAATAGCACACTGGGAAAGATACTGCGTCACAAGGGATTCAATACCGCTTTAATAATTCCACAATTAAAGCAGATATATGACAAGTCTGTTCCCCTTGGATTCCAGATTGAAAGGCAGCAACCACCCAAAGCCGACGGCCGTCCACACAAGACGCATACAAATTTCATTGGATATCACAATTATCTGGGAAAGATAAGTCTAAATGGGAAAGAATATTATGTGAGATTTACAGTTCAGGAACTGAATACCCACAAAAAGGATTTCGTACCGAATGAAATGCATTCCACATATGTATCTGACGTGGAAATAATAAACGCCGATTTAAACGCTCCCGTGAACTCCCAGATTATTAACAGGGCAACAGACGAGCAAATCGGCGTAAATGCCGGAGATTCTTTGTCGCAATCCACCGCTTCGGCGGGCGAGAGGGAGAATTATTCCGACATTGATAATATTTTAATGCAATATCTTAAGGATTTCAAGTCCGCCGCAGAAAAAAGCACCAAAGTCGTTGACGAAAACGGCGAGCCGATGGTCGTGTACCATGGCACAAAGTCCAGATTCTATGAATTTACCGATGCCAAGATGGGGAAAGGCGGAGCAAAGAACAACCGTGACGGCAACCTCTATGGGAATGGCTATTATTTCACGGACGACTACTATTCCGCCCAGACGTATGGACGGAGAGTCCTAGAATGCTTCCTCAACTTAAGGAATCCATCCAGAACATCGACAATAGGGCCTGAAAACGACGGCCTCATGGTCAATTCAGGCTTCCACAAGACCTATCTGGCGACGAGTCCCACGCAGATCAAGTCCGCCACGGACAACATCGGAACCTTCTCAAACGAGAATCCGGACATCCGCCATTCCTTGACAAGCAAGGAAGATGATGCCACATACATGGCCGCAGTCAAACGTGAAGACACGAAGACCGCCCAGAAGATGGTGGACGACGCGGCGGCGGCTGCCGGATACACCATTAAGGCATATCATGGAACGCCTAACGGGACGTTCAACGTGTTTCACGGATGGCAATACTTCACAGAGGACAAGTCATATGCAGACATATATCAGAATCAAGGGGCCAGCAGCAATGGATACAAGAGTACGGCCGAAAAACCAAGAACGTATGAAGTCTATCTGAAAGTAAACAAACCATTTGACACAAGAAACGCCGCAGAACGCAAGATATTCGAAGACGAGTTTTTTGGAAAATGGGGCAACGGCACGCCGCTGTCGGAGAGGAGCCTTCCCGACTGGACGGACGGCGATGATCTTGTGGAATTTTTCGAGGAAAACGGCTACGACTACGACGCAATTTACCTTGACGAAGGCGCAACCGGAGGCTATGGCTACGAGGTAAAAGATCGCGGAGTCGCCATCGTAATCGGAAATCCGGAGCAAATCAAATCCGCCGATCCGATAACCTATGACGAAGACGGAAAAGTCATTCCATTGTCCAAGCGATTCAACAACCGCGAAACGGACATCCGCTATTCACTCACAGATGCGCAAAAGAAAGCCGCAGAGGGCATGGACATCGATCTGGACAAGGAGACGCAGGAGTTCCGCGATGTATTCGCCAGATATCAGGGGACAAAACAATGGATGAAGGCCCCGAACGGCAGCAAGACGAATCTGTCGCCTCGCCAATGGGTTCAAGTCCGCACACCATCCTTCAAGAAGTGGTTTGGCGACTGGGAAAATGATGCACAGAACACCAGCAGCGTCATCGATGAAAACGGCGAGCCGAAACCTGTCTATCACGGTACAGTCAATGGCGCATTCACGGTTTTCGACAAAAACAGAATTGGTGAAAGATGGAATGCCGACGAGGTTGGATTCTTTTTCACCAGTAGTGAATCAGTTGGAATTGACTATACCACTCCATACGACAAAAAAGAAGGCAATCCGCACCTGTTCAATGTCTATCTGAATATCAGAAAACCATTGAAGATTAACAGCAAATGGTACAGAGAAAACTACAGCCGGAACATATCCAAATACGACGCCATAGAAATATGGGACAACAACCAGTCGGACATACTTGGCGCCTTCAACCAAGGGGATTATGACGGCATCATCATAGATCCGACAGGCATGGGCATGCCACAGCCCAAGATGTACGTCGCCATGGAATCAAATCAAATCAAATCCGTCACGGACAATGTCGGCACATTCTCCAGCGAGGATCCGGACATCCGTTATTCATTGGTGGCAGACAGCAAAATCAACGAGGAATTCAACGAAGACGGAAAGTACATCACGACCTATCGCTCCGCCCTCCTCGGCGACGATGGCAAGCTTTATCCCCCGATGGCCACCAAAGGCGGAGAGGGAATGGAACTGGGCAAGGCGTACAAGTCAGAGGAGCATCCGGAACTCCTCAACAAGAAAGGCAAGTTTCCGCTGAAAAGCGACATGCGGGATTCAGGCGAGAAAGGCGATGTGCGAGCAGCATACAACCCGTATTTCCATTCACAGCCCGGCGTCCTCAATGACCAGTTTGCCGTCGCCTATGACAAATCCCGAATGGTCACGGTCAAATGTCGCGTCCTGAAGAGCGACATTGAAAGCGGCTACAGGGCGGAAGGCGCAAAGGATCCAGTCGGATATGCCGAATGGGCCACTTCCGGACCGGTCACAAGACAGATGCGAGGCCGTGGTGGACGCAGCGTCATCCTTTCCCGCTACATCATGCCCGTGGAAATCATCCCGGATGCCGAAGTCGCCAGAATGATCAAAGACTACCTCGGAGACAACGACATCACCGTCCCATGGAACGTCGTCACGCCATCCTTGCGCGAAGAGCTGGAAAAGGCCGGCGTAAAAGTCGGATCCGAGGAAGAATTCCGTGAAGCAGAAATGAAACGGACGCAGAAACGCTATTCCCTTATAACAAAGGAAGAAGACACGGCATACATGGATGCAGTCCAGCGAGGCGACATGGAAACGGCCCAGAAAATGGTGGATGACGCAGCAGCTCGCAATGGCTATCAGAACGACGATTCATGGCGGATACAGCATCGCGCTCCAAACAGGGATTCCGGCGATCCAAGCCTCGCGGACGTGAAGGACAGCGGCCTCGTTCCGGACGATTACTGGGATCATCCTGAATGGTATCAGACAAGCGATTTTGAACGTCAGGCATTCTGGACGGTTAAGAAACGGCTCGATGTCGCAGAGGAGAAAAAAGCAAGAGGAGATACCAAGCCAACATGGATTAAAGTTTACAGAGCTGTCTCCAAGACAAGCAATAAACACGAAACAAGAGTCCGTAACGGCGACTGGGTGACGCCTATCAAAGCCTATGCAGTCCAAGAAGGAAGAATGAATCCTGAAGGCTACAGGATCATCCAGGCAGCCGCTCGCCTTGAAGACGTGTACTGGGATGGGAACAGCATCGCTGAAATGGGATACGACGATGGGCAGAACTATACGTATGCAGACACAGCCAACAATAGAAAACTGCT
>JAFZIJ010000105.1 GCA_017554445.1 Victivallales bacterium | reverse complement strand
GTTACGACGAGCGCGATGATTTCGAGCGTTTCGTCGCCGACGCATTCGACGGAGTGGGAGTTGCCTTTGCCCGTGAGGACGGTGTCGCCGACGGTGATTTCCGTGACGGTTCCAGCGTCGTTGACTTTGCCTTTGCCTTTGACGACGATATAGACTTCGTCTTCCCCTTCATGGGCGTGGAGGCCGATGCCGGAGCCGGGCGGGAGGATCAGTTTGGAGCAGACGCGGACATGCGGGCCACCGAAATCTTCTTTGTTGAAGTATTTTTCGAGCGTGACGGCACCCGGGCCGCCTTTCATGTTGACGCGTGTCTCAAGTTCGTAGGTTCCTGCACGTTTGATCATGGTTTGTTCCCTTTTTCTTATGGATTGTATTTCAGCCGCAAGACGATGGCCGTGCGGCATGGTAGATAAAGCTTGAGCGAATAGCGTTTTTCTTCGAAATCGTCATCGGTTTCCGTTGTGACGGTCCAGTCGGAGCCAACGCGTCCGAAACCGCCGTAAAACACGTTGTCGGAATCGAATACAGGTTCGAATGTGACGGCTTCGTCAAATTGTAGTTCGAATTCAGGCTGTGATTTGACGGGATGGAAATTGAAGCAGAAAAGCAGTCCGTTGCGCATGAAGCAGAGGATCTTGTCCTGGTCGTCGATGCGGACAAGAAACGGTTTCATTTTGTAGAAATCCGGATGGTTGCGGACGAGCGTGAGCATGGCGTGATCGAATTCCGCCAAGCCTTTGTAGCGCAAGGCAGGATTGTCTCGCAACGACCAAAGTCGTTTGGCATGGGCAAACGACCAGCCGTTGCCGTCCCGCGGAAAGTCGATCCATTCCGGATGGCCGAATTCGTTGCCCATGAAATTCAGATAGCCGTGGCCAGCCGTCGCAATTGTCAGAAGCCGCGCCATTTTGTGGAGGGCGATGCCGCGATCGACCATCATCGACTGCGAACCGAGCTGCATCTGGTAGTACATGTCCGCTCCGATGAGCTTGAAGATGAGCGTCTGGCCGCCGACCATGGCCTGGTCGTGGCATTCGACGTAGGCGATGGATTTTTCGTCCTGACGGCGGTTGTTCAACTCATACCATAGATGATCCATGTTCCAGTATTCATCCAGCGTATCACATAGCTTGAACCAGAGGTCGGGGACACCCATGGCGAAGCGGAAGTCGAAGCCACAGCCGCCCTGTTCGACAGAGGCGGCAAGGCCGGGCATGCCGGACACGTCTTCCGCAAACGTCCATGCATCAGGCCGTAGTGAATGGATAAAGTCATTGGCGAGAGCGAGATAGGTGACGGCATCGCCATCGACATTGTCTGAAAAATAGTCATCATAACCGGAGAATACATGGTAGAGGCCGTGATCACGATAGAGCATGGAGGTGACGCCGTCGAAACGGAAACCGTCCAAATGGTATTCCTCCAGCCAGAAGCGACACTGCGAGAGAAGGAAGCGGCAGACCTGCGGTTTGGCGTAGTCGAAACAGCGGGAGTCCCATGCGGGATGCCATCCACGGGCTCCGTCATGGAAATAGAGATATGGCGTACCATCTTGATAACCAAGACCTTCGATTTCGTTTTTGACGGAATGCGACTGGACGAAATCCATGACGACGCGCAGGCCAAGGCCATGCGCCGCATCGATGAGTTCCTTTAGTTCGTCAGGCGTTCCGAAAAGGTCGCAGATGGAGAAGAAATTCGAGACATGATAACCGAAGGAGCCGTAGAACGGATGCTCTTGGACAGCCATCAATTGGACGGTGTTGTAGCCTGCGTCCGCGATGCGCGGCAATGTCAACTCCTTGAATTCACGGAACGTCCCAATGGCGTCCTTTTCCTGCGCCATGCCGACATGCGCTTCGTAGATGAGCGGTGAATCGGCGTGCGGGGAGGTGTTTTTCCAGATATATGGCGAGGGCGGATCCCAGACTTGTGCGTTGAAGGCGACACCGTATTGGCTCATGCCGCTTTGATGGCGGACAACACGCGTGGCGGCGGACGGAAGGCGGAAGCCTTCGCCGCCATTCCATTGGACGAACAGGCCATAGCAATCAAGATGGTGGAGCATGTCGCCATGGAAGACGCCTTCCCAAACGCCGTCGCCTATTGGCTGGAGGCGACATTCGTCATTTCTTAACCAGTTGTTGAAAGTTCCTGTCAACCAAACGTTTGTGGCGTTTGGCAACCATTCGCGGAAGATCCAGTTGCGGCCGAGGCGATGAAGACCGAAGATTTCATGCCAATCCGGCGGATAGGCGCGCATTTCCTCCCGCTTCCGCTTGAAGGCGGCAAAGCGTTTCTGCAGAACGGGCTGGAACGGTTTCAGCCAGTCGTCGGCGTAAAGTTTTTGTGGGAGGTTGTTGAATTCGCAGGATAGCATGACTAGATAGATGGCTAGAAGCTCTAGAAGCTCTAGGTTGGCAAGATTCAAAACAAAGCCCCCGGGCGGGATAGCACGGGGGCTTGAGGTCAGTTACGTCAACATGTTTCTGTTGGGTGAATTAGGGTTGCCACTGGCCTTTTTCCCATCTGACTTTGGACATGAAGAAGTTGCCTGCATAGGCAATCTGGAGGACAGGGGCGTAATCTTCAGAGCTGCCACCGCCCTTGTTCTTCTTGACATGCCAGAAGCAGGAGATGATCGGGAAGAGGGTGGGGTCATACGGATTTTTGTTGTTGAAGGAATCGCCGTTTTCGAGCTGGTATTCCTTGCAGTCAGCGAGGGTCGGGCAATCCGTGGAGTTTGTACCGAACCAAGATTCGGCTACACCGTCCGACTTGCCATTGCACATCTGATAGAGGTAGGAGATACCTTTGCCTTGGAGGTTTTTCTTTCTCTTATCACCGAAATTGGGATCTTCATCGACACCGGTATTTCCTTTTTTGTCATAGAACATGGAAGCCGTGCCGGAACCATCAGAACCGCCATCATAGGGATGGGGATCACCGTTGAACTTCTTATCCATGGGGCAACGGTAAAGCTTCTGGGTGGGGACGTAGTCCGGATAGAGGGTGGAGAGCCAGTAGGGGAAGCGGTCGCGGAAGTCTGAACGATAGATGGAGCAGGCCAGTGAGAACTGCTTGATTTGGTTGATGCAAGATGCCTGGTTGGCTTTCTCACGTGCCTTGCCAAGAGCCGGCATGAGCATGGCGGCCAGAACGGCGATGATACCGATGACGACCAGCAATTCGATCAGGGTAAATCTTCTTTGTGTTTTCATAGTGTGTTCGACTTATTTATTGATGGTTGTGAAAAACTCATTAAGACAATAGCATAACGGCTTTCAATTTCCAATTATTTGTGATTTTTTTGAAGAAAATTTTGTGTGGTTTGGTTTTTACGTTCGACGGCGGGGACGCCGCCGCTACACCCGTTCGACGGCGGGTCGCCGTCGTTACTATGGCTCAATGACAATCTTTTTATGGGCGGCGGGCGACCAGACGTTGGCCTTCGAGCAGCTGCGGACATGGAGGAACCATGTGCCCGGAGCGGTGTTCGGAAAAGCGGCTGTTGCTTCCGCTTGCGTAACCTTCTCTTCTGGAACGGTATCGGGCTTCTGGTCGAAGACGACGGCGTAACCGTTGTCGTCCGTCGTTGTGGACCATGTGAAGGCGGGATCCTTTCCTTTATTAGAATAAATGGTGAAGTTGTCGATGTAAAGTCTTGCGTCTTTCGGATTGACGTAGCCGTGGCCGTTGACGGCGGTGGCCCATGTGGAGAGTTCGGCGGCGATCAGGCCTGTCGGCGGCAAACCGTTGGGGAAACGTGTCTTGAGAAGCATGTCACGGAGGTCGAAAGACGATTCATGCCAAGCGTCGTCCTGCAGGGCGAAATGCTCCGCGGCTCCGACGACGGCCGGAGCGAAGTAGCCGCCCGCGATATTCTTGTTGGTCCATTCGACGATGGTCATCGCGTCATTGACGAGCATGGAGAGGTTGAGCGCGCAGCCAGATTGTTTGAAACGGTAGTTGAAAGAAACGCAGGGCCAACGGCTTACATCCCATGGCGCCTTGCGGAAGAAGATGGAATAGAAGCCTTGGTCGGGATTCAGATTGATAAATTCAGCACAGGCTTTACCGGTTGCGGCGTCGTCGGTATTGCGGAGGACCCATGCTTCGCGGCGGATTTCAAGACCGCCGAATGTGGCGGGAGTTTCCTTTTCGCCGGGCTTCGTCTCCATGTCCGCATAGACGAGACGGTCGGACGGAATGTAGGCGATGAGCGGCGCGGCTGGCGTGGCAGGTTTCGGCGGCGCAGGTTTCGGCGGGACGGCGGCGTTGACAGGCGTCGTGGAGGAGACGATTGGCAGATGGCAAATATGCGACCAGGCGGACTGTGGAGTTTGGCGGTAGGCGATGTGCAGCCATGTCGCGCCGCCTTCCGGCAGTTTCACCGTGACAGTTTTTCCTGTCATGGAATTTGCCAGATCCGGTGTCGTGTCCGGCTTGTTGTCCAAGGCGACGGCGATGGAATCGACCGTCGGATTGTCGAGGCTGATGACCGTTCCATTGGAAATGGCGGGAACGAGGCGGACGTTGTCGAGATACCATGCAAGTCGTTGGTAGGACGACATTCTGTATGGATCCGCGAACAAGAGTTTGCGGATGACGAACGGTGGTTTCAGATGCGGCTTCAGGAGGGCGGCGAGATCGACTTCGGCATGGTGCCATCGTTCGTCATTGGTGATATCGATTTTGCCGACCTGCGGCCACGTGTTGTCCGTTCCCGTCATGTCGATTTCGAAATAGCCTTCATCGGTGACGGCAATGAGTTCGATTTCAATGCCTTGCGGAATCCAGTAATCGAAGGCGAGTTTCGGGAATGCGTCCAGCGTGAATGGTTTCTGTGTCAGATAGGCCCCCGCCGTGCCGCCGACGTTTTGATTGAGGAGGCGGAGCACTTTGCCAGATTTATGTCCTGCGAAGGGCGAGTCTGCCAAGAGTAGGGCTGCACCATCGGAGCCACCGGCCGTTTGGAAATCACCGAAATCGTCTTCAAAATATTGGATGAGACGATGGCCGTGGACGACGGGGCTGGCTTGCTGATAGGCGGGAGGCCGATTGTAAGTTATTTGGGTACGAGTGATTTGCGGCTTTGTGAAATCGACGGTTGCTCCCGCGCGATTGACGCCAAGGCCTGCGATTTCCTCTATGGAATCGTATGGGCTGGCGATGGCGATGGATGAAACGACAAGCTTTTCTCCGCGTGGAAAGAAAATGCTTGCCAGATGGCCTATTGGAGGCTTGATGGACAGCCAGCCGGGCATATCTTGGACTGGTTCTTTCCATTCTTTAAGTATAGGGTATTTGTATGTGTAGGGTCTATTGAAAATCAATGGCCCTGTTATGATAAATTCGCCAGCTTGGCCGTTGACTGTCAGAATTAGACTCAAATGCGTGTCCGATGATGGACGGACGAGCATTTCCAGTTGCGTCCTTGAATTCAGTTCAATTGGTTTGTCATAGATGATGGTTGAGAACTGTCCGCCGGAAATCGGATTGGTCACACGCGTGTATTCGGCGGGTTCGGTCTTGCCGTCGCCATGACGGATTTGGGGAGCGGGGAAAGCGGTTGGCGGCGCGGCGGCGCCAGGCGAATTCTGGAAGGAAAGGCTTGCACGGGCGATGGCGAGGCCGTTTTCGCCCCATGTCCAAAGCGCGAATTGCGAAGGTGTTGCAGCATCAAGTTGATCTGGTTGGTCGAAAACACGTTGCAGGGGATAGTATTGTCCATTGTCGTCATGCCAGGCGGAATCGACGAGAATGCGGCCGTTTTTCCGTTGGACGCGGATGTGCTGCCAGACTTGTGTGACGCGTTTGTACCAGAACAATTCATGGCGACGGAGGCCTTCCACAACACGATCATAGTTGAAAGCGAGGCGCTGATCCTTTAGGAACAATTGCGACGGGAAGTCGTAGATGCCGTTGATGAAATTGTAGCCTGAATCCAGATTCGTTCCATCGGCTCCGAAGGCGAGATTGATGCTGATCGGATAAGTGAAATGCGCACGTTGCGGCGTGCCTTCCATGGGGGCGGCGAAGATTTCCAAATCGAAGTCACCTGTAATCTGGCGGAGGTTCCAAAGAACTGCGTTGCCGTGTTTTACCTCTGTCGGGCCGGGGATGCCGCGGCCCGCGAAAAACGACCAGCGTGGGACGCATGCCCAACGATGCGTCGCCTTCCATGAACCGATTTGCGGGAACCATGCCGTCGGAGCATGTTCAAAGCTGTAATCAAGTCGGTTGGAGGAAGATACAAGGGCGGAATCACGCCAGTCCGGCTGAGACAATTGCGACAGCGGCTGGACGGGACCGAGATTGGCGGCGAGAAAACCGTTCAGATTGGTGGCGGAAGCGGCGTGTTTGATGAGCGGTTGTCCATTGAACGATATGGCGATGGAGGATGCGGCTTCCAGTTTCAATTCCGTAATTTGTTCCGGAACAGTGGCTTCCGCAATCTGTTGACCATTGGATTTCAGTGTGGCTTTTCCTGCATTGCATTCCAGCAGATAACCGTCTTCAGGCTTTTCCTGTGATGTGAAAAAGCGGATGCGGCAGGCTGAAATCGGTTGCTGGTTGTCCGCTTTCTTCCAACTGAAATCAATGTTGGAGAAAAGGCGTGAACGGAACCAGACGAGATTGTCCGGACCGTCGTTCCAGAAGCTACGCGGATGGGCCCATTGGGACATGTAAGGGTCTGTCAGAAAGTTCTTTCCGGTAAAATCGGACCAACTCTGTTCGCACGGGCCGAAGGGGGCGGGCAGCGTGTCTGGAATGGCGTTGATGGAATCGACGGTGACGTCGTCAAAGAAGGCGGAATCCGTGTCGCGCAGATAGAGGCCGACGCATCCTGCGGCTGTGCCGTTGAAGGGAATATGGAAGAGCTTTTTCCCTTCGACGAAGGCGGCGATGGCACCGTTGGCAGCGAGCAGTTCGGCACGTGTCCAGGCGTCGGTCAGACGGCAGGGGGCCTGCGCGAGAACAGTGTCCTTTCCATTTTGACGATGGACGAGCCTGCCTTGGGCGGCGGCGCGGTCGAGTTCAAGACGGATAAATGTGTCTTGCGCGATATGCGCGATGACGATACCCCAAATGTAATTCTTTGAAGATGAAATGGTTGAGACTCCGTAACGGCCATCCCGCCAGAACCATTTCGACGTGTTGGCGATGGCGACGGCTTCGCCTTTCGGGGAGGAGCCCCAGAATTGGAATGCGCCTTGCGAACTGCCCGGATTGAGGCTCATGTTCAGCAGAAAACGGCCGCCGTTTGTGGACCAGAGGTTTGTGTCATTTTCATCTGTTCGGGCGAAGTCGTCTTGAAAATGGATTGGTGCAAGCCGTTGGAAGAGAGGCTTGACGGGAGCCGGAACGGCTTCGAAGACAGGGCGCGGCGGAAGCACGGGAGCGGGCTGGCCTGTGGTGGCGATGGTCTCGTCGAAGACAAGTTGCGTCTTGTCCGCCGCAAACCACAGTTGCAGGAGTTTCGCGCCTTGCGGAATCGGCGCTTCAAGTAGTTTGGACGGCTGTTCCGCCGTTGTGTTCTGAAGGACACAATTCCCTTTCAGCGAAAGGGTTAGGATAGGCTTTTCACCTTTCTTCGCGAAGGTGACGGATTCCGTTTTGCCGTCCAACGGCAATTGGAATACGTGGGTGAATTGGGCGTTCAAGACGATGCAGACGAAGAAAAAAGACAGGATGGATATTTTTTTCATGGCGGCAGCCGTTTGATGACGTGTGAATAATCTTTACAACCATAATATAAACGTCAATTGACGGAAGGTGATTTGTTATCGACTCAATAATTTGATAAATATGCCTGAAATGGTAAATTAATACTTTTTTGCAAAAAGTTTCATGCGTGGAAAAACAACAAATTGGATTGAGCAATGGAATCGAAAAACGGTTTTTCAAGCAAGATTGGATATGTTCTTGCGGCGGCCGGCTCGGCGGTCGGTCTGGGCAACATCTGGCGTTTCCCGTATCTGGCGGCGCAATATGGCGGCGGCATTTTTCTCCTTACCTATTTAATATTGGTATTGACATTCGGTTACGCGTTGCTGATTTCGGAGAACTGCATCGGCCGCATGACGGGAAAAGGGCCTGTCGGCTCGTATCGCGACATGTGCGCGGGTAAGAAGTCGTTTTTGAAATTCATCCAGATCGGCGGCTGGATCAACGCGATCGTACCGTTGATCATCGTGCCGTACTACTGCGTCATCGGCGGTTGGGTGGCGAAATACGTGTTCGCGTTTTTGACGACGCCTATCGCCAAGTTTGACCGATTGGCGACCGTTGAAGTGAATGGTGCGGCCGTAAATGCGTCACAGCAATATTTTGTGAATTTTATCACATCGACTTGGCAGCCGATCATCTTCTTCCTGATCTTCGTGGCGATTCTTGTCGTCGTCGTGGCGTTTGGCGTTGAAAAAGGCGTCGAGCGGTTCAACAAGATTCTGATGCCGGCATTGATCATCATCGTTCTCGGCATCTGCGTGTATTGCTGTTTCCTGCCGAACGCCGCCAAAGGCTTCCAGTATTATTTCGAGCCTGATTTCAGCAAATTCAGTTTCATGACGGTCGTGGCGGCGATGGGGCAGTTGTTCTACTCGCTGTCCATCGCCATGGGCATCATGGTCACATACGGTTCGTACATGCGGAAGGAGGACGATCTTGTCTCCAGCGTGAACCATGTGGAATTGTTCGACACAAGCGTGGCGTTTTTGGCGGGCATGATGATCATTCCGGCCGTCGTGGCGTTTGGCGGCGAAGAAGCCGCCAAAGCGTCCGGCCCTGGATTGGTGTTCATCACGATGCCGCAGGTATTTGCGAGTTTCACAGGCGGCCGTCTGGTCGGTATTCTGTTCTTTGTTCTGGTGCTGTTCGCGGCGGCGACATCCGCCATTTCGCTTTTGGAAACGAACGTGCAGTCGATTGGTCAGGAACTGAAACTGAGCCGCAAGGCATCCATCATCTTCGGCATGATTGAAATCGTCGTCATCGGGATTGTGACGATTCTGGGCTACAGCGTCCTGTCGAACGTCCATCCGTTGGCGTTCATCGACCATTACAAGAATCTGGACATTTTGGATTCTCTGGACACGATTTCCAACAACATCATGATGCCGATCGCGGCCATTTTTACGACGATTCTCGTGACGGGCGTCATCGGTTTGGAAAAATTCTGCGCGGAAATCAAGCAGACATCACATTGGCGGCGTGAATTCATCTACCAGCTGTGCATGTGCCTTATCGTGATTCCGTGCCTGCTGGTAATTCTGCTGAATTCCATTGGAATTCTGAAGTAACGACGGCGTCTCGCCGTTGAATGTCATCGACGGCGGGGACGCCGACAGCACATCATCGACGGCGGGGACGCCGACGGCACATCATCGACGGCGGGGACGCCGACGGCACATCATCGACGGCGGGGACGCCGTCGTTACTTTCGGCGGGACGCCGACGGCACATCATCGACGGCGGGGACGCCGACAGCAGATCATCGACGGCGAGGACGCCGTCGTTACTTTCGGCGGGGACGCCGACAGCACATCATCGACGGCGGGGACGCCGTCGTTACTTCATGATGGCTTCCGCCAGTTGGCGGCGGTAGGCGCGCACGAGTTTCGGATCGCGCGTGAACTGCTGCATGGTCGTCACGAGTTCTTCTGGAACGGGAAGTGATTTGCCTGTGCGTTTTTCCAATTCGAGAACGTAGGCGTAGTCTTCCAACCCGTCGCGGAAATTCTCCGAACGGATGGTGCCGAGGAGGCCGTCCGGGCCTGCGCAGAAAATGGATCCATCGCCGTTGGCGGTTTTGTAACTGGCTGGATTCCAATTGGTATAGGGGCCACCGTCGATGGGCTGCTTGTTGAGCGGCCAACGCGTGAGGGCGTAGTAGAGGAAGCCGTCCGGACGGTATTTGGCGGTCATCGCGCCCATGAGGAGGCGTGTTTCGATGGCGTCGTATTCGATGAACCAGTTGGCGTAGGGATGGGGCGGGCCGATGCAGATGTACCACCAGATTTTGTGGCCTTTCGCGCGGCTTTTGGCAACCGTTTCCGGATTATATCGTGGCGTCAGCGGCGTGAAAATATCAACGGCGTCATTGAGACATGTTTCGAGGCCGAAGGTGTGGTCGTAGGCCGTCGTGGCCAGCGGGATGTTCGGATATTTCGCTTTGATGGCCTTATAGACCTTCGCGATAACTGGGAAGGTATTCGTCGGATATTCATCGTATCCATAGACATACGCATATTTCAACAAGTCTTCCTTCTGGAGGATGGGCGTCCAGTAGTCGAGCACGTTGAGAACGTGGTCGATTTCCTCTTGGACGCGCGGGTCGTTCGGATCGGTGCAATCACGCGGCGTATGAACTGAGATGATGTTGAAACAACGGAGCAAGTCCTTGTCGCGCAAGCGTTTCAATGCTTCAATCGGCAGGCCGAGCGACTGTGGATCGCCGCGTTTGGCACCACGATAGATGTTGTCGATGTCGATTTTGTATTCGGCCAGTTTATCAATGCATTGGTTGAATATTTGGTCGTAGCGTTCCTGACTGATGTCGTTGCCCCAGACTTGTCGGATATGGTTGCGGAAGTCGGTCGCGGTGTCCAATGGCGATTTGTCCGGCAGGACGAAATCGAAAACGCGGAGCGTCAGCGGAAGCGACGCGACTTCCTTTCCGTCTGCAAGTATCTGGACATGACCATGATAGATGCCTGCTTTCGCGTCTTTCGGCGTCTTGAAACGGAGCCAGAAGGAGACGGCTTCATGCGGGGCGACCTTCGCGCTCTTCTGGAAATCAAGAATCGGATCGGGCCACCAGCCTTGGTAGTCGGCGGCATATGGCGGTTTCTCGCATTTCACATGGCCGATGACGGCGACGCAGACGGCGTCGGCCGGCAGCGTATAGTCGCCGTTCGTCAATGGGCCGACGGCGACGGAGGCCGTCGCCTCACGGTTGCCGACAGCGACAATCTGGACGCTTTCATATTCATTCTTCGCCATTTCCAACTCGATTTTGTTGGCGAACGCAACGTCTTTCAACGGAAGATCGTTAATCATGACTTTCGTCATGGAGTCCGCGACAGCGACGCCGAACGGCGACTGAGGGAAGGCTTTGGCCGTCTGGGCGATGATGTATTCTTCGTCCAACAGGCGGCCGTGGGTGGTGAACCATTCGTTCAGAAGTCGTTCGCTATCAGCGAGTTTTCGCAGTTGGCTCATGGAGCTGATATCGGCGGCGGCGGCTTTTTCGCCTTCCGCGAAGCTCGCCGCGATTTTTTCGTAATCTTCCAGCAAGGTGCTGCGGCGTTCAGGCGGAATGGCGTCGATTTGCTTTCTGACGGCTTCCAGCGGGGCTTTCATCAGCAGGATGTCTTCCTTTCGCGGAGCCTGCAGATGGAGCGCTTTCACCGTCGCTTCGCCATTGTTTTTCGTCTGGGCGGAAACGGTGACCAAACGGATGCATTGCAAGTCCAAGCCAGTCTTGCGCAACGTGATAAGCCATGTGTTCTCCGTGCCTGGATTTTGCAGAAATTCGTGTTTGGAGACTTTTCCATGGGCGTCCGCAATCGTGACGACAACAGGCGTGACGTCGCCTGCAATCGTCGTTGTGACGGACAATGCGGCGAAGGCCGACCAATCGTAACCGATTTTGGGATCCAATAGCGTGTAGAAAAGGAATGGAAATTTCAGCGCTTGTGGCTTTTCGAATTCAATCAGCGGGAAGTTCGCGGCGATGGCCTTGTCATCCTGCAAGTTGCGTTTCACGAGGGCGATTCGTTCATAGAAAAGGGTGAGCTCCTTCGCCGGACGCGTCATGAACAAGTCGAATTTGACGATAGAGTCGCCGATGGTCGGTTGGAATTCGGAGACAGGCAGCATGATTCTGTTCCAATATGGTTCCAGCATGATATGCTTGGTCCAACGTTTGTTGGAACCGTCCAGACAGACGCCGAGATCGACGGTTCCTTGTAGCGGTGGATTATAGACGGAAAACACAAAAGCGTCCCATCCATTGAGATTTACACCGTCGAAGTTTGGCTTGTTGAAATAGACGGCGGGCCATTCGGGATCACCTTTCTGCTTGTATTCAGGATAGACGACTTTCAGGGCTTTTTCCTCTGGTGAGCCCGGCTTGGGGGCCAGTTCGTTCTTCATGCCTGGATATGAACCAGTTGCAGGCATTTTGTCAGGCGAGAAGAGGACGAATTCATCAAACGGCGCGGCGCTGAGAGCAACCGCCAAAAGCGACAGGAAGGCAAAAAGTTTTTTCATGATGCATTCCTTTATATTAATAGGTTATGGACAAAAAAGTCCCCTTCATAGGCATGAAGGGGACATGGGATGGAATTAAGGCATCGCTTTCAGCATG
Source organism: Victivallales bacterium (assembly GCA_017554445.1). GTDB lineage: Bacteria > Verrucomicrobiota > Lentisphaeria > Oligosphaerales > Oligosphaeraceae > UBA1407. The sequence goes on along the minus strand of JAFZIJ010000105.1, from coordinate 11,485 downwards.
GTTTGCAGACCGATCAGGGAGTCTTTCAGGCAATCCATGGCGGGGCGGCCATCCGGATAGGTCTCCTGTTCAACGGTCAGCCAGTCGGTGTTGCCGGCGTCACGGGCGGCCAGCAGGACGGACGGCCATGGAACGGAATCCTGTCCGAGAATGGCCTTCTTCACGCCTTGGTCTTCCTTAACGACGGACGGCTTGATGTGCAACGTGCGGGAACGGCCCGGATATTTGCGGATGAGGGCGGCGGGATCTTGTTTCGCGACGTAAGACCAGCCGCAGTCCTGCTGGAGGACGACGTCTTCGGAGGTGTTTTCAGCGAACAGTTCCCAGAAAGTCTTGTCGCCGAGCTTCTTGAATTCGCCTGTATGGCAGTGGTAACCGCAGGACATGCCTAGCGGTTTGAGGATGGCGGCGGTCTGGTTGAAGATATCGACAAGTTCCTTCCATTTGTCCGGATTGGTGAAACGTCCGTCGCCGGGGACGATGAGATACTTGCAGCCGATGGCGGCATGGAAGTCGATGGTTCTCTGGAGGTTGTTCTTGTCGAAGCTGCCCGTGCCGATGTGGGTTCCGGAGGCTTGGATGCCGAGATCATCAAGACGCTTCTTCAATTCGACGGGCTTGTTGCCGTAATTGTAGTAGCCGGCGAATTCGACGCCTTTGAAGCCCATCTTCGCGACTTTTTCCAATGCGTTGTCGAAATTGGCGCCGCAATCGCCGCGGACGGAATACATTTGGGCGGAAATCTGCATTTTGGATTTCGGCTTGTCCTGCGCGGCAAGCCAGTTGGGGAGGACGGCCAGGCCGGAGGCGGCGATGACGCTGGATTTCAGAAAATCACGACGGGAGAGGTTGGTGTTCATTTGCTGTTCCTTTGTTTGGAAGTGGTTATGTAAAAAAACGATAATTAAAGCGGAACGGTAGGTGAGATGGTGAGCTGCCCTGGATAGTCGTGGCGGAGACGTTTCATATCTTCTTCTTCTAGAGAGAGTTGCAACGCCGCAAGATTTTCCGGCATGTGCGCGAGGGAGCGCATCGCTGTGATCGTGACAACGTTTTTCTGCTGTAAAAGGAATGCGAGCGCGATCTGCGCGGCGGTCGCGTTGTATTTTTCACACATTTCGTCCATCAACGGACATGGCGTGAGATTGCGGAGTGGTCGCCATGCTTCCAGCATGACGTCGTTGGTCTGACACCATGGAAGCAGGTCCGGCTCGCATTCGCGGACGACGAGATTGTAATGTACTTGATTGAGAACCAACTTGTTAGACGAACAGGCCTGTGCCTTTTGGAAGCGCTGTAGCGAGAAGTTGCTGACTCCGATGGCGCGGGCGAAACCGTGTTTCACGACGGCGTCCATGCCGCGCATCGTGTCCTCCAACGGCACATCCGGATTGACCTGATGGATCAAAAACAGATCCATGTAGTCTGTTTTCAATCGCTTGAGTGAATTTTCCGCCGCTTTGATGACGTCATCCGCATGGAGATGCGTCTTCCAGACTTTGGACGTGATGAAGAGCGAACCGCGGTCCAGTCCTTCAATGGCCTTTCCGACAAGTTCTTCGCTGTGCCCGGCGGCGTACATTTCCGCCGTGTCGATGCGTGTGAAACCAAGGGAGACGCCATGGCGGATGACGGCGGCGAGCTGTTCGTCGTCCGCGTTTGGATCGGCCGTGTCACGGCCGCCCGTGCCCCAAGTGCCTTGTCCAAGGACGGGAAGTTCGAAGCCGCAGAGGAGTTTTTTTGTCTTGATCATGGTATTTATATATGGTTTAATGGAATTTTAAGTAACATAATACCGAAAAAATGAAACATCCAGAGGAAACGATGGAACTTCCGGCAGTTTTTTGGTGTTTAATAGCAGGAAAGCATGAAAAATGGATAAAGTGGTGGGATGAACAAATAATAGGATTTGTAATCTAGCCAAAAGCCTTTAATTTATCATGATGTAGTAAAACAAGGATAACGGTATTCGAATCACGGAGCCAAATCATGACGAAGAAGACAATCAAATACATGGCGGGACTGTTGGCAGTGGTGTTGGGGGCAATGCCTGCAACGGCGCAAAAACAGGCGGAAAAGGCGAAAGGAACGGTCGAGGATGCTCGTATTAGTTTCATACAGATGACGAATCTCCGTCCGTTGGGGCAGGAGTTTGACAGCGTGGACTACATCATGTGGTCCAAGGATGGCAAGAGCCTGCTGGTGGATCGCCGTTACGTGGACAAGCGGACAGACGCCCTGGAAATCAACGTGGATACGCAGGCAATCAAGAATCTTTCCGTCAATCGTCCGGGTGGCGGCTTCCGCTTCAACAACGGCGCCCCGGCATGGCATCCGACGGAAAACGGCTATGTCTTTGTCGGACAAAGTGAAAGCAGCAAAGACTTCGCCCGCTCGATTCCGTCCAACGGCCAGCAGTGCAATCTATGGTATTACAATGCGAGCACTGGCAAATACACGGGGCTGACGTCATATCAGTTGTCGTTCACAAGCCCGCGTGGCGTGGCGATGCCGCGTTTCTCTCCTGACGGCAAGAAGGTCTTCTGGTGCGGTGCGGACGGCGGCAAGAGCAACCTCATCTGGGGGCAGCGCGCGCTGTTCATCGGCGACTTCATACCAGGGACAAATCCGAAGATTCGCAATGTCAAGAAGTTGCAACCGAGCGACAACCAGAGTTTCTACGAAAGCTACGGCTTCACGCCGGACGGTTCCAAAGTGCTTTTCGCGGCGCCCTTCGAAAAGGAGACTCCATGGTATGCGGCAGATATCTGCCTGATGAACGCGGATGGCACGGATTTGCAGAATCTGACGAACACCACGCAGGCTTGGGATCGCTATCCCGCGTTGTCCCCGCAAGGCAAGAAAATCATCTGGAGTTCCAGCAACGGTTTTGAAATCGCTTATCTGGGCATCGGCGGCATGCGCTGGCAACTGGAATTGAAGTCCGAACTGTGGATCATGAATAGCAACGGGCAGGACAAACGACAGCTGACGCGTTTCAACCGTCGTGGTTCGGAGCACAGCTTCCTTGTGAACGGCCGCCGCGCATACGTCGGCATGACGGCTTGGTCTCCGGATGGCAACCGCATTGCATTCGTCGTTTATCACGACAAATCGCTGGGCGGCAATGCCGACACGCTGGTGTCCAAAGTATTCGTCGCGGATCTGGTGGAAAGTAAAGTGTATAATGAATGATCTGACGGATCATTCATTAGGCTCATGGCTCATGGCTTATGGCTTATGGGCAGGGACTAACGGGACATAGGCGACGAAAAGGACAAGCTTTGAGGCTGATGGCTTATGGACAATGGCTGTGAAATTAAACCTTTTAGCCATAGGCCTTTAGCCATAAGCACCACAACGCGTTACGCGTTGTGGTAATGTCCGCCGGCGTTGAGGTTCAGGACGCGGAAGAGCTGTTCGAACAAAAGCAAGCGGGCGATTTCGTGCGTGAAGGTGAGTTTTGAAAGCGACCATAGAAGGTCGGCCTTCCGTCGGATTTCCTGTGCAAGGCCATATGGACCGCCGATGATGAAGACGATTTTACGGTCGATTTTGCCAATAAATGCGGCGAAATCGGCCGTTGTGTATTCTTTACCTTCCTCCGACAACGCGACGACGAAGGCGCCGTGGTCTTTTTCAAGCTCCTTCTGGATGGCCTGCCCTTCCTTTTCGACGGTGGAATCGGGCAGTTCACGAATTTCGAGCTTGCCGTAGCCGCCGAGCCATTTGGCGTATTCGTCGCATCTGGCCTGCATGGCTTTGTCTTTTAGTTTTCCGATGACGATGATTTTGATTAACATTATTTACAGGTTATTCATGCAAGAAGCAGGGACAAAAGGGACATAAGTGACGAAAGCGACAGTAGATAGAGCCACATCCGTTGGCAAAATTCTCCACTTCCGCTGTATTACATGTTGAAGTCCTCCGCCCATGACGGACGGAGGGCTTCAACATGTTCAGAAGACGTTATTTGGCTTCAAGAAAATAGTTTTGGTTCGGGTTTGGCGGCACATAGCCGTGAGTGGAGCCCTGAACCCACCAGATCTTCTTCGGGCCGGGGATGTTGTTGTAGTAGATGGCGACGCCGGACGGCGGGCAGCAATAGTCGCCAAGTCCTGCGCGCGTGATGTTTACGAAGCAGGTCTTGGGCGTGTGTTTCGCCATGTTGATCGGATCGTAGTAGCGGAGGGCCTGCGTGCCGACGATACGCCAGCCGCCGTGGATACGGCCGAAGAGTTCCTTGCCGCTCATGTCGCAGCACCACGGAATGCCCGGATTCGTCTGCGTGAGTTGCGGTTCGAGAGCGCCCGCCCAAGCAGACTGGAGGCCGCCTTGGCTGCCGCCATGGGAGACAAGATCCTTTCCATTCCATTCAGGCAGCGACTTGAGGAATTCGAAGGCGCGCATCAGGCGGAGGGCCATGCCGTTGAAATAGGCGGTTTCGGGATTTTCGTTTTCTTTCGGATCGAAGGCGTAGCCTCTGCCGCTGGGATTGATGGACTTGAAGAAGGCGGCATAGTATTGGTCGTCTTTGCCGAGATCATAGCCGTGGGCGTTGACGTTGAAGGAGATAGCGTCATGCGGTCCGCCGCCCGGCGCGCGCTGGATGCTCGTGCCATAGCCGTGGAAGGAGGCCTGGGCGCGAAGTGATTTCGGCTTCGCATCGACGGGAATGGTCAGATAGCCTGTGCAGGGGCGGTTGTTCGGGCCGGGGCAGGGGATGCTGACGGCGTAGATTTTGACGGCGGGATCTTTGCTGGGAACTTCCGTCAGTTCAGGCTTCAGCGGAACGGCCGCGAGACGGGCGCGCTGTTTCGCCCAGAATTCCAAAAAGTCGGCGGGTTCTTCCGCACCGTAGAGTTTTTCGACTTCGGCGCCTGCGCCGCCGTCGAAGAAGACGCGGCGGCCATCGCCGGTGACGCCTTTCTTTGTGACTTGACGGCCTTTGCTATCGACCAAGAAAGCTTCGATGCGGACAAAGCCTGGCTTGGAGAGGGAGGTCGTGATGACGCATGGGCTGTTGGCGGACGCCTTGCCTTCCTGCACTTTGCCATCGTCGCCCGTGCGTTTCCATGAGATGAAATATTCCTTCGTGGGCTTCTGGCCGGCCATATCGGTGGTCAGCGTGAAGATGATCGGTTCGCCGACTTTGTAGCTGGTGGCGATCTGTTTGTCCGTCACGCCTTTCAGGAAGACTTTCTGCGGATCGAGCGCGACGAATTCCTTCATCTTGAGATTTTCGAACTGTCCGTAGATGACGAGTTCAGCGGATTTGTAGAGCTTGCCAGAATTGGTGAACGTCCAGTCCGGATTGGGCGTCTGAGCATCGTTGCCATGCGGCGGCATGGTCGTGTTGTTGCCGATGCCGAGTTCGCAGTTGGCGCCATCCTGCGGCTTGTTGAGGGCCATGATGACCTGCCGTTCGATGTAGTTGTGAATCTGCATGGAGGTGTAGCCGCCGCTCGGGGAGGGCGTGTCATCGAAATCGAACGTCTTGTCGCTGCCGTTTGGGAGACCGAGCTTCGTGCCCGCGCCGTAATTCAACGGCCAGAATTCAATAGAGCCATGGGCGAAATGGCCCGCCTTCACGTTCGGAGAATCCGTCACGACATCGAGATCATCGATGATTTGCTGCAGGGTGGGGGATCCGGGCGTCGGGATGCCGAGATCCGGAAGATTCTGCGTTGGAGGAACAAATGAGACGGTCACGGTGGTGGTCTTGTCCTGTTTGTCCGTCAGTTTCAGGGAGTAGCGGACTTTTTTCAATGTTCCGTCGAGCAGTTCGGAACGGTCGATTTCATAACCGTCTTTCGCCCATGTGAGGGGATTGCATTTGAAGATGGTTTCGAATTGCTGCGCATGCATGACGAATGCGACAAGAAGAATCGCGGTGAAAATCCATTTGCGTTTCATGATGAACTCCTTTAGTTTTGTTGGACAATCGGAAAACAACTCTTTTAGTAAAGATACAAAGGAAAAAGAAATTTGCAAAACAAATGGCGTGGGTTATTCTAAAGAAATGATAGAAGCTTTTGCTTCCTTGAGTCAAAAAAATCCCAAACAGGAGAACAAAAATGGCATTATTGGCTGCTCAGATGTACACGTTGCGCGACCACTGCAAGACCGCCGCCGATCTGGCGAGCGCCTGCACACGCGTGAAAAAGATGGGTTATGACGGCGTCCAGCTGTCCGGCGTCGTGGAACTGCCCGGCGACGAAATGAAGAAGATTTTGGACGACAACGGCTTGCAGTGCTGTGTGACGCATATTTCCATCGACGCGATGGAAAACAACACGGAAGCTGTGATCGAACGCCATCAGAAGATGAACTGCAAATACACGGCCATCGGCGGCTTCTTCCCGAAGGAAGAGTGGACGCGCGATCTGTGGGAGAACTTCATTGTCCGTTACAACAATATCGCCCAGAAGTTCATTGGCAGCGGCATCAAGATTGGTTACCACAACCACAGCCATGAATTCGCACCGGCCGGCGGCGTCCGCCCGATGGATCTCCTGATGCAGAAACTGGATCAGGAAAACACATGGATGGAAATCGATACCTACTGGGTGCAGCATGGTGGCGCGGATCCTGCGGAATACATCCGCCGCGCGGCTGGCCGCATCCCGTGCGTCCATTTCAAAGACATGACGATCACGCCGCAGCGCACGCCGAAGATGACGGAAATCTGCGACGGCAACTTGAACTGGCCGCGTATCATCGAAGCTTGCCGCTATGCCGGTGTGCAGTGGTATATCGTCGAACGTGACGCAGGCGATCTGGATCCGTTCGACAGCCTCGCCCGCAGCTGCTATAATCTGCGCGAGAAGATGGGCCTTTGATAATGCTTAATTACTAAGAACTGTTTTCTGGGATATCTGGGATATCTGTTTTTTAGGGGATATCTGGGAATAATCTAGCAGGTATCCCATGAGTCCCATGAAACGGTTCTGTATGAATGCCATATGCCATTTTTTCTAGGAAGCGGTTTTCTAGTGGCGGCGGCGGCTGTGGTCGTGCCGATTGCGTTGCATTTACTGCAACGCAGACGGCCGCGTCCCGTCATGTTCGGGACGCTTCGCTTCCTGCACGACGCCATTGCGCAATCCCGTCGTGCGCATCGCATTACGCAAGGCTTGACGTTGCTGATGCGGGTGTTGATCATCCTGCTGTTGGCGTTGGCTTTTGCACGGCCGTTGTTACGGCGGAGCGGATTGATTCCCGCTGGCCGCCGAACGGTCGTGATGGTGGTCGATTGCAGTGCGAGCATGCAGACGTTGGAAGGCGGGCGGAATTATTTTGAACATGCCCGAAATTGGGCTGTCGCATTGGCGGACAGTCTGCAAGACGGCGATCGCGCGGCGGTGGTCGCCGCCGGATTGGCGGAGCCACGTGTCATTTTCCCGCCTGTTTCCGATGTAAAAGCCGTTCGTGGCGCGTTGCAGGAATTGTCCTGCGGGCAAGGCGCCGCGCCGTTGGCGGAGACGATACAGGATGTCTTCGCGAAAGGATCGGATTCGCTGCAAAACGCGGAAGTCCATATCTTCAGCGATTTTCAGACGACGGACTGGAGCAAAGCTGTCGCGGAGGGACTCGCCAAAGATCTGAAGTCGTTGGGTGTGAATGTTTTCTTCAATCGCGTCGGCCTGAAGGAGGCGAATGACGCAGGCCTTCAATCTGTTCGTTTTTATCCGTCGGCTGTCTTGGATGACGGTCATTTGCAGGCGGAATGCGACGTGACGGCTGGCGGCAGTTATTTGGGAACGGATTCCGTGAAGCTCTTCGTCGGTGACGAAGAAAAGGCGCAGGCGACCGTCATGATGTCGCCCAGCGAGACGGAAAAAGGCATTTTGACGACGACTGTCCAAGCCGATGCGGCCGCCGATGTGGCGGGTCATCTGGAATTGGACGCCGACGCTTTTGATTTGAACAATCGCTTCTATTTCAGCCTGCCGCGTTTCGCGGGGCTGTCAGCTCTGCTGGTAAACGGTTCAGGCGATAGCCGTGAATCGTCTTATGTGCGCCATGCATTGAATCCGGGCGGTGTCTCTTCCGCGTTGATGGTTCCAAAAGAGACGGATTGGGCAGGATTTGCATCCATGGGCGATTTGGCGGAATATGCCGTCGTGTTTGTGTGCAATCCGCCACCGTTGGAAGATTCCGCAGCGCGGTTGCTATTAAATTATGTAAAGAGCGGCGGCGTGGCCGTTCTGTTTCCGGGCGGAAACGAGCCTGGCCGCATGAACAGCACGAGTTTGTCGAAACTGGAAGCCTGGCCGGATTTGAAAATCCGCTATTTTGAATTAGGCGATGGAAAGAATCTGGAGGCGGTCGTTGAAGATGCCAATGATCGGCTTGCGCAACGGCTTGCGGCGGCGATGCCGCCGCCGTGGAGCTTTCTCGCGCGGCGCGTCTTGCGTTTTCAGACGGATGGCACAAACGGTGGTGTTTTGCAGTTCCGTGATGGCGGCAGCATGTTGCTGCGGAAGAAGTTAGGCGAAGGCGAACTGTGGCTTTGCGGTGTCAGCGCCAACCGCGACTGGGCGGATTGGCCGCTTCATCCGATGTTTTTCATTTTCGTGCAGGAAATCAGCCGGCAGGCCGCTGGATTGCGTCAGCGTAGCTTGATGGCGCAGTCGGGCGAGTCGTTGAAGCTGTATTGGCCCGGAAGCGATTTGCGGAAATCGTTCACTGTGACGGGGCCGGACGGCGTGTCGCGGATGTTCGAAGCTGTTCGCGATGCATCAGGCCAGCCATTCCAATTGGATGGTTTTGACATGCCAGGGCTGTACCGTCTGGCCGCCGACGGCGGATCCGTCGTGCGGACTATCGCTGTCAACGTCCCGTCGGTGGAAATGGTGCTATCATATTGGAATGGAGACGATTTGCAGAGGACACTGCCCGACGTGGAGACGGCTTACACGGAGAGCCATGACGAACTGCGGCGCGAACTGTTGGGCATGCGGCGGAGCCATCCGCTGTGGCCGTGGTTGCTGCTGGCGGCGTTTGTGCTGAGCATGGTGGAAGTCGTTTTCGCGAATGTACGGAGCCGTCCTGTGGCGAAGCCGCATCTGGTGGGTGATCTGCTGCGCCATGGTGGTGGAGTGGTCTGAACAGGAGGTATTTGCACAATGGAAAACATGCTATGCATCCTGTTGCTGGAGCCCGTGATACCGATATGGCTGATCATTGTCTGCGGGCTTGCGTTCTTCTGGCTGAGCTGGAAGACATACGCGGCATGCGCCATCGGAAAGAAAGAGCGAGCCTTCCTGTGGACGTTGCGCGTGGCGGCGTTTTGCATCGTCGCGTTTCTTCTGACAATGCCCTCCGTGCGCCATGAGCGGCGTGAGGAGGAGAAGCCTGTATTGGCCGTCATGCTCGACGTATCCGCCAGCATGGAGGATCGCGTTGCCGACGTAAAGGAAACGCGTGCGAAAAAGGCGATGGACGTCCTTTCATCTTCTTGGTTTTCAAAGGCTAAGGAAGAATATCGCGTGATGTCGTTTGGCATTGGAAAGGAATTGGAGGAAGGTGTGGCGTTGGACGGGACGGCGCGTTTCACGGCACCGCAGACACGGTTGCTTCCCGCGTTGAAGCAATTGCAGCAACGGCTGCGTGGCGAAAACGTCGGCGGAATTCTGCTGTTGAGCGATGGATTGGACCAGTCCGGCATGTCGTTGGAAGAAATGTCGTTCACGGCACCGATTCTGGCGGTAGAGCTTGAGGAGCCGCAGGCGGGGCGGCCGGAGACGGTATCCGTTGATTACGCGTTGTCGCAAGTCGCGTATCCGAAACGCGTAACGAAAGGCTGGAAGATTTCGTTGACGGCGCATGTCGAACGTCGTGGAACGGGCGTCATAGCGTCATTTCCCGTGCTTCTGACGCAAAATGGACAAGAAATCAAACGGGAGACGGTGGCATTCGAGGCGGAGGACAAATTCGCGAAGGCGCAGTTTGAAATCGAAGCCGCCGAAATAGGCTCTTTCCTTTATATAATGAAGATCGAGCCGCCAGGCGACCGCGAGGCGGCTAACAACGAAAAGGAAATTCTCATCGATGTAACTGATGAACAGAACCGCATCCTCTATCTGGAAGGGCCGCCGCGGCATGAATTCACGTATTTAAAACGTGCCCTTTCCGCTGACAAGAATCTGAGCATGAGTGCGTTCATTCGCGGGGCGGACGGCCTGTTCGTCAGTTTTGACGAACAGCGCGATGCCGCCGTCAAGCCGGATTTGACCAGTGATAATCTTCGGCAATTCAACGTGTTGATATTAGGCGACTTGCCAGGTGAATTGTTCAAGACCGAAGATATTGCAGCGGTGAAATCGTTTGTGGAAAGAGGCGGTGGATTGCTGCTTTTCGGCGGACGGCATGCATACGGGCCGGAAGGTTATCTTGCAAAAGAACTGCTGGGCGATTTGTCTCCGGCGGAAAGTCTGGAAGGTGCGACGATGAAGGAAGGAACACGATATCGCGTCGATTTCACGCCCGCCGGCCGTGTGCTGCCAGCCTTTGCGGGAATTCTGGAGGAGGCGTCGTTTCCTGCGTTGCTTAGCGTCTGGGCGCCCGTGAAAACAGGTGAATTTTCGACATCCGTCATGGAAACGTCCGACGGAAATCCCGTGTTGGTGACGCGGCGTTACGGCCAGGGGAAGGTCGCCATGCTGTTGAGCAACACGTTGTGGAAATGGCAGCTCGGCGGAGCAGATGGAAGCGGAAAAGGCCTATATGGCCGTTTCATTACGCAACTTGTGCATATGCTGAATCCAGAGGGCGGAGAAACGGGACAGGACGATGCGTTGCGGATTGTGATGGCTGCCGGTGAGGCGGATCTGCGGGAAACTGTGGCGGTCGGCGTGGTTGGCCTGAACGCGAAGGGCGGTGCGGACTGTCTTGTGAAAACACCGTCGGAGAAGACATTGACGTATCCGATGCGGGAGGCGAAATTGGACAAACAGGTCGGTCTGCGCAATCCGCAGGACGGCTGGTTGTGCGAATTCATGCCCGAAGAAGCGGGAACATATCAGATAAACGTGAAGAGTCGCGACGGTACGCAACAGGCAGAAGCTCTGTTGCTGGTGCGGCGGCCTGAACATGAATTGACGGGAGCGCCGTTGAACCGCGAATTGCTGAACGAATTGTGTGCACGGAGCAAAGGCGCCTTCGTGGTGCCGTCGAAGCTATCCGACATGGACGGCAAACTGAAAAAGGAGCCGCGTGTATTGGAGACGGTTGCGGAATATCCGATTTGGAACCGCTGGCATTGGCTCATCCCATTGATGTTGCTGTACTGCCTGGAGTGGTATTTCCGCCGAAAGTGGGATTTGGTGTAGGTTTTCTTTTTGCGCGAGACGGAGCTCGCGCATCTTCACGTGTACGAGGCGGAGCTCGCGCATCTTCACGCGTACGAGGCGGAGCTCGCGCATCTTCACGCGTACGAGGCGGAGCTCGCGCATCTTCACGCGTACGAGGCGGAGCTCGC
>JAFZIJ010000104.1 GCA_017554445.1 Victivallales bacterium | reverse complement strand
GAGGGACGGCTGGTTGCGCCTTGAAAAACGGCTTTCGGTCGTTTTTCAGAAGAAAAACGGCTAAAAGGGCTTCATCGGGCTGTCTGGCAAGCCGCCGGACAGAAAAAACTAGAAATCAACAAATACTTTTGAAATTACCTCAGTAAAGAATAAACGTCAAATACGATTTGCCACAGCCGAAATCAACGACATGCAGTTCCTCGCCTTCGCCGATGCCGCTGAGCGTGTCATCCATCATCTCCAAGAAACGGTTGATTTGCTTATATTTATCATAGCGAGACGGGACGACCTTTCCGTCCGGCGTGAAGATTCCCATATCGACCAGCGGCGGCACAACCTCCCCTTCCGGCAGGATGTAGTTTTTCACGCGGTTGTGCTGTTCAGACGTCGCGGTGACGCTCTTGTTCGCCTTGCGGCTGAACAACGCCCTGCCACGTTTCGCGACACGGAGGTTGTATTCATACGATTCGCTCCACGCGTTCAGCTGTCGATAACCTTCTTCAAAGCATTTCAGGACAAACGGATACGTCTCTTCGACAGTCAAATTTGTCTGAAACGCCTGACGGTTCACAATCCGTTCGGCTTGATAGCCATTTGACAAACGGCGCAACGTCTCCCGCATGCCGTCCGGCCCGCTCAACACCAACTTGAACGGATTGTCCGCCAATATCTGCTTCACATATTGCTGCAAATCGTTTTCCGAATCCATGCCGCTATATTCACAAATCTTTGTCAGTCATCCAATTCCTTCAACCACACATCGAACGATGCGTCAGACGGCATCGCCAACCCACCGCGTGGCGACAGGCTGATTTCCGTCGTCTTCACGCCGTCGGGCATGCAGCTCCGTTTAAACTGCTGCGTGACGAAACGCCGCAGGAAGTTCTTCAGATATCCCTTAAGTTGTTCCTTTTCAAACTCTTTCCCGAAAACCTGCTCCGCCAAAAACAGAATCTTCTTCGGCGACGCGCCATATTTGAAGAAATGGTACAGGAAGAAATCATGGATTTCATACGGCCCCAAGATGTCCTCCGTCTTCTGCTTGATTTTGCCCTGCTCGTCCGCAGGAAGCAGTTCGGGGCTGACCGGCGTGTCGATGATATCCTGCAAAATGGCCTTCACCTTCGGCAACTTTTCCGCGCCGACCCACGCGATGACGCTGCGCATCAACGACTTCGGAACGGAACCGTTCACGCCATACTGCGAAATATGGTCGCCGTTAAATGTACACCACCCCAACGCGATTTCAGACAAATCGCCTGTGCCAACGACGAGTCCATTATGTTTGTTCGCCAAATCCAGCAGAATCTGCGTCCGTTCGCGGGCTTGCGCATTTTCATAGACGACATTCCGTTCTTTCGGATCATGGCCAATATTCGCAAAGTGTTCCAAACAAGCGTTCTTGATGCTAATTTCGCGCAGTTCGACGCCGAGTTTGCGGCAAAGTCCGCAGGCGTTTTCATACGTACGGTCGCTCGTTCCGAAACCAGGCATCGTGATGGCCATCACGTCTGACGGCTTGCGTTTCAGCATTTTCATCGTCTCGACGGACACCAACAGCGCCAACGTCGAATCAAGGCCGCCAGAAATGCCGAGCACAAGTTTCTGCGCACGAGCATGTTCCACACGTTTTGCCAATCCCGCCTTCTGGATTTCAAAAACTTCTTCGCAGACCGCCGCGCGTTTTGCAGCATCTTCCGGAATGAATGGTGAACGCGACAATGGACGTCGCAAGTCCTTTGGTTCAGGAATCTTCTGCATGTCAATATAGCTATAATGCCTATCACCCTGTTCAAATGTCGCAATAGCCTCTCCAAATTCATGATCCGCCAGACGCGCGGCATTCAAAGCCTCCATATCCACGTCTGTCAAAATCATCTGCGAATCACGCTGAAACATCTTGTTTTCCGCCAAGATGACGCCATTCTCCGCGATAACAGCCTGCCCGCCACAAACCGAATCCGTCGTCGATTCCCATACGCCTGCAGACACATACGCATACGCCGCCTTGCAACGCTCGCTTTGGACACGAACCCAATCACGCGTTTTTTCCCGTGTGCCGACATAATCCGCCTTCGCGGCCAAACAGACAATCAGATTGGCTCCCGCCAAGGCTCTTTCCGAACTTAACGGCATGGTCTTTTCCAATTCATTGCCAAATTCAACAGCAAATGTCAGATCATTTATTCCATTCCAACCGTCAACGCTGAAAAGGGAATTGATCGCAAAATCATAATGAACCTCTTGGCCTGCGTATGTGGCGGATGCATTGATAATATGATCATCGGAGGAAAACACGCGATCATTCTTCGTATTGACCATCAGCCCCAAAATACTTCCATTCTGGGCGACAACAGCGACATCAAACAGCCGATAATTCCAAACCATCGGCGTTCCGAACACGAACACAGGCCCTTTCGGAAGTTCTTTCAGCAGACGTGCCACGCCGTTTTCCGCCGCCGTCAGCAACGCCTGACTGCGGAACAAATCGCCGCAACTAGCGGTCGTCACAGACAGTTCAGGAAACACGACGACGCCCGCCTTCTCCTTCGCCGCCTGCTTCGCCAACGCCAGAATCTTGTCGCAGTTGTAATCGACATCCGCCACTTTGCATTCTGGCACGCACAACGCAATCCGCTGAAATCCGTACATCGCCGTTTTCCTATGTAGTTGCTTTCAACCTATCAACACACTTCCATAAGCCATTAGCCATTAGCCATTGGCCATAAGCGTTAATCATCGGTTCGCCGATGATTAACTCAACGCATGGGCGACCGCCGCCACGGATTTCATCAATCCTGTACGGCAGGCCTCCAACGCAGGCATCGCCCAATAGTTGCGGTTGAACAATTCCAACGACAGAATCGTGCCGCCATTGCGATCAACCATCTGCAAAATCTTGTCCAACGGGGCGATACCATCGCCAGGGAACACGCGATCCGCATCTTTAATCGTCTCACGCGGCGGATTCGCGGGGAAGTCATTCAAATGCAGCACGGGAAGAGCCTGCTGGCTCAACAACCGCATCGCTTCGTAGTTGCCGCCGCCTTTATATATATGGTAAACATCCAGCAGGATGGCCGCCTTCGGATGCGCGGCCGTCGCGGCGATTTTCAACACCTCTTCGATCTTGCTCAAATTTGCGGAAAAGCCCCACAGCTCCAGAAGTGGTTGAACGCCAAACTCATCACCAAGCTTCAAGACAGCTTCGTAACGTTCTTGAAAACGCGACAAATCGATTGGTTTGTCGGTCGCGCCGACAGGCGGGCAGGCCAGCCGTTTGCCGCCGAGTTCAGCCAAAGCCTCCATGTCACGGCGGACTTCGTCCAGACCTGCGCGTCGTTCCGCATCATCCTCAACGGCCCATTTGCCGAAGCCGATGGCACTTTCGACGGACAACCCAAGCTCCGCAACATATTCACGCAGAGGCTTCAGCGATCCGTTCACCTTACGGTATTCATGGATTTCGCGCATCCACGGCTCAACAGAATCGAAACCAGCCTTCGACGCCGTCTTCAATTCATCCACCAGACTCAGCTTCTGACCGCTGATCGTTCCTGTATTGAGGCAATATCTGAACATGGTTCCACCCTTTTTTGATACAAGAGACTAAAGAGACGAAAGGGACATAAGTGGCTGTTTCTCCCTTATGTCCCTTTTTCCAGCGCCTTACGCTTCTTCGAGCGTGGGCTCTTCGTTGAACCAATCAATCATATCCTTCGGCAACGTGCTGATTTCAATGATCTGCCCATGTTCGCCGCTAGGCATTTCCAGACGCTCATCCAACTTGCGGCCAATCAGCAGCTTGCCAAGAGGCGTCTCGAAGGAAATCATGTTGCGTTTCGGAACCGTGTCCAACAGCCCCAAAACGTAATAGGTTTCTGTACGGCCACCAGAGAATTTCACCGTAACGGCGCAACCGAGAACCACCGTATCCGTGACTTCCACGTCATGGAAGTCCGTACCACGCAGATCCACGAGGCTGCTTTCGTATTCGCGGCGCATCTTACCGAGCAGGGACTGCTGTTCCTTCGCAAATTTGTATTCGGAGTTTTCACGCAAGTCGCCGAGGCTACGGGCATGCTCCAACGCGTCCGCATTGGCCGGAATCTGCTCTTCAACCAGATTCTTGAGTTGCATCTCACGCAACTTGAGGCTTCTCCAGCTCGTGATACGCGGCAAGGCGGCACGCTGATGGATCACCTTGCGTTCTTCCACAAGATGCTTGTATTCAGGATATAAACGAATGATCTTCACTTCCAAGCTCTGGCGGTCTCCAGCCTCCAGCAACGGCATCCGCTTGATGCAGTGGATGAATTCCGTGACCGTCTCTTCGTCGCCGTAGTTCATAATCAACCGCTGGAACGGCTCGTCGTTCATCATCAGTTTGAACAGGTCGCGATGAGCCTTCAAGTAATTGCCTTTCACGTCTTTCTGCAACGTACGGAACAGCAGGACGGACTTGGTCAGATAACGCATCTTCAGATCTTCGTAGTCGGACTTCCAGAGCCAGAACATCGCATCCGCCGTGACATCGCCGCCTTCCATCGCCGCCTCAACGGCCTCTGCCAGATGCGCACGTTCCTCCGTCGTCAGATTCTTCTCCGTACCAGCCCACAGGCGATACGGCAACTTGAGCGTACGGTCGATCAGAAAGTCAGTGCCTTTGGCGCGCTTCGTGACCGCGAACCACGGGATGACCAGCTTGCCGGCAAGCTTGTCGCTCGCCTCAATGAACAGCTCATCGTTCTCCCAGACTACCGCCTTCTTTTCGGCAAGAAGAGCGACCGTCTTGTCGAACTCAGGCTTCAATCCTGCCGGAAGCATGTGCTCGAGGGATGCGAGCGCGGTCGCGAACAGCAGCACCATGTCATCACGGCTGGCGCCATAATCGAAAATGTTCGTCACATTGGCAATGTCCGGCTTCGACGCTTCGTCGATGGTTGTAATCAATTTCAGACGTTCATTCAATTCGAGCAGGCTTCGGCTTTGATCCCAACTCATCGTATTGACCGCGCCGCCAGCCTGCGCATCGCCGCCCTGTTTCGCAGGCGCGCCAGACGTCAGAACTTTGAACTGCGCTTCCGTCATAACGCCCGGAACCAGCAGGGCACGGCCGGGATTCAGCAACGCCGGACGCGCACTCGTGATATGACTGTTCATGAGTTCCGTCAGCGACTTCAAATCCGTTTTCTCCGGACGCGATTTCTTCGCCATCCAGTTGTGAACGTCTGAATCGATATCAACAACCATCAAGTTGTCCAGGAAGTTGCGCAACCCCAACGTCTGCCGTTCGGCCTTATTGAGACCGTCCGCCTTCTTACCCGTCGCCTGTCGTCTCACAAACGCGACACGGACTTGGCCGCTGATTTCATCAATCGAATCAACGACGCCGACGCCGAATGCAGGTGTATAGCAGAACGCGCCTTTCTTCGTGACGCGCAAGACATCCAGACGCTTGCTGATTTTGTCCAATGCTTCGCTTTCCTTGTGAATCCCCAGACAGTCCACCAGACCGTCTGGATTCTCCCAATCTGGGAACTTCTGTTTGACGAGTGCCGCATAGAGATTGCGGAACATGACACCATCAAGCCCCGCCTCCATCATCATGTCCGCCAATTTGAATTCCGCCTCGTCAAGTGTCTTGAGAGACGCTTTCTCAGCGAATTTCTGCAATCCGCTCTCCCACTTGAGACGCACGCCTTCGTCCCATCCTGCGCACTGACGCGGTTCGGCCAACTTCAAAATCTCCGCCAGTTCCACAATGGCCGAACGATCGGGAACCGCCGCGGCATCAAAAAGTTTTGCGAGCTCTGTACCAGTCGAATAAGTGTTTGGATCCGCCATCTTCATCTACCTGTTTTTGTTTGTACCACTATTTATTATAATATAAAATTAATCTTCTTACTTGTTCGTCTTCCTGTAATTGGAAACCACATGCGATGCAATCCGCCTCGCCTCCATCTCGCTCCACAGTGGAGGAAGCGTCAGAAAACCACTTTCATCATACGGCGGAATCATCATCGTCCCGCAGAAATAACCATCCAGTAAAATCACCATTGTCTGGTTGCCGTACTCTCCAGTCGCCTGTCGCCAGAGTCCCATCCCCTTGCGATCCAGCTTCATCCGAAGCCCCCACTTTCCATTGTCGCCACGCACAAGCTCAGCCGCACCGAAAAAAGAGGAATCCACGATTGGGAAACGGTCCACGATATGCTCGTTCCGCCCCATAACATCATAGACCGGTTGGATCAACGCCGTTTCCGGCGCGAATGCATTCCGCCTGACTTCCCGATGGAGACTCAGGCAGAACACAGGAGTGCTCCAGTCAAACAGCGCACAGCCAGTTGCGCACAACAACAGCAGCCACAGGCCAATCAATCCGACATATTGACGCATCAGCTTCATCTTACCCTACTCCGTTTCATCCAACTTCCTGTATAACGTCCCTTTGCTGATCCCCAGCATCTTCGCGGTCTTATCCTTGTCACCGCCACATTCCGCCAACACACGGTTGATGTATTCACGCTCGTGGATTCGCAAATAGGCCTTCAGCGTCAGCTCCGCATTGCGTTGCGGAAATCCCGCAAGTATCTCGGCCATTTCAGCCTCGTCTTCCTGCTCGTCCGCCTGACGAAGCTCCTCCGCAGACGGGCGGAACTCATCCGGCAAGTCATATACACCAAGCGGCATCCCGCCGCGGTTCGACAACGCCACGATTCTCCGTAGCGAATTCTCCAGCTCGCGAACATTGCCCGGCCAGTCTCGCCGTGAAAGCACATCCATCGCCTCTTCCGAAAAACCGCCGAAACCGCCTCCGCCCTCTTCACTCCATTTATCTTGGAAATAACTGATCAGCAACGGGATATCGCTCCGTCTCTCTCGTAAAGCGGGCAGATAAAGCGGAAACGCGCAAAGCCGGTAATATAAATCTTCTCGAAACAACCCCTCCTTCATCCTCTTCTCCAAATCTTCATTCGTCGCGGCCAACACACGTACATCCACTTTCGTCGCCGTCACGCCACCAACCGGCCTCACCAGCCCGTCCTGTAAAATCCGCAGAAGCGAACGCTGCATCTCCAACGGGATCGACCCGATTTCATCCATGAACAGCGTGCCGCCATCCGCCACTTGGAACAACCCCTCCTTGTTTCGTACCGCTCCCGTAAAGGCCCCCTTCACATGGCCAAATAATTCCGATTCAAGCAAATTGGCGGGAATCGCCGTGCAATTGATCGCCACGAACGGGCGATTGCCGCGTCGGCTCAGACGGTGCAGAGATTTCGCCACCAGTTCCTTGCCGGTTCCGCTCTCCCCGCGTATCAAGACGGACATGTCCGTCGCCGCCACCTTCTCCATCTGCTTGTACAACGCCTGCATGGCGGGATGCTCCCCGATCATCAGACCGTAATGCAGTTCCGGCGTATCCGGTTTCTTGCATTCGCATGACGCCTCCTCCTCCGTCTTTTCCAAAACCTCCGGCTGCTTGCCAGCCCCTCCCGTCGCCTTAAGACGGTCATGGCGCTCCGCCAACACCTTCTCCAGCAACCTCAAAGCCTCTTCCGAACGAATCGGGCGGACAAGAAAACCGGAAGCTCCCGCCTCCACGATCGCCTTGCCCTCCTCCAGTTCCGCATAGTCAACCACCACCAGAATGTCCGCACCATATGCGCCAGACGGTCGATCCACCAGCAAGCCACGACCGAATTCCAGCCCGCAGACGACGACATCCCACGCTTCCGCGTGCAGGACATCGTCCCGGGCCTCCTCTTCGCCACATGATTTGACGCGGTATTCCAGGCTCCTGAACAAACTCCGCAGAACGTCGCTCAGATTCGCGTCGTCAACGGCTATCAGTATCTTGGTCTTCATTCGGAATCAGTTTCTAAAACCTATAAAGTCAAAATAATGTATTCCATCATTCCAATCTCGCAAGTCAACAGCCCCTTCCTTTATCAAACTTCTGCTCTTTTTATAAAAAGGAAGAAAAAAATGAATAAATAATGTGAAAGTTTAAAAAAAAGGCGTATAGTTTACATCAAGCGGTTAAAAAAAGGAAACAATCATAATGGAAGAATACATTTGGGAACAGACAGAAAACAATGAAGACAGGGTGCAAGCCCTGATCAATGAAGCAGGAGTCACAAGACCAATCGCTCTCGTGTTGGACATGAGAGGAATCGGTCCCGAAAAAATACGGGACTTCCTCAACCCGTCCATATCGGACATAGGTGACCCATACCTCCTGCCTGGAACAAAGGAGGCCTCCGCCAGACTTTGGCAGGCCATCCACAACGGACAGAGGATTCTCATCCATGGCGACTATGACACGGACGGCATCACCGCCTCAGCCCTCCTCGCATGGGTGCTCCGTCGAAACGGCGGCAACGTGGAATGCTATCTGCCACATCGCATCGACGACGGCTACGGCCTTACGGTCGAATCCATCAACAAAACCCACGCCAACAAGGCAGACCTCCTCATCACCGTCGATTGCGGCATCACCTCCTATGAAGCCGTCCAGGCCTCGAAGGAGATGCAATTCGACCTCATCATCACAGACCACCATACGCCAGGTGTCGAACCGCTGGAGGCGTATGCCGTCGTCGATCCGAAACTGCCCGGATCACCTGTTGAGATTCAAGAACTTGCGGGTGTTGGTGTCGCCTTCAAAGTCTGCCACGCCTTCTTGAAATACGGCCGGGAACATGGCTTCGGCGGAGAAGACACGGATTTGCGGCAGGGCCTTGATCTCGTCGCACTCGGTACCGTCGCCGATATCGTCCCGCTCCTCTATGAGAACCGCATTCTCGTCAAACACGGATTGAAGGTTCTCGCTGGTAAGCAACGTCCTGGAATCCATGCACTTTGCGAAATTTCCGGCGTCAGCGAAGAGCTCGCAACATCAGACATCACCTACCGGCTGGCCCCCCGCATCAACGCCACCGGACGTCTCGGTGCCCCGACGGACTCCCTGCGCCTGCTGGAAGCAGACAACATGGTGGATGCCGCCAATCTCGCCCGTAAACTGGACGAACAAAACCGCGAACGGCAGACCATAGAAGAAAGCGTCGTGACAGATGCAGAAGCCCAGATCGCAAGACGTTATGACCTAAACTCAACACGTTCCATCGTTGTCTGGAGCGAAGGTTGGCATCAAGGCGTCGTCGGCATCGTGGCCTCCCGGCTGACTCGTAAATACCATCGTCCGTCCGTCGTCCTCACACGCGATCCATCTGGACAGTTCACTGGCTCCGCCCGCTCCATCCGCAAGCTGAATCTGGTCGATCTTCTCGGTGTCTGCTCGGATTCGCTGATCCGCTTCGGCGGCCATGCAATGGCGGCAGGACTCTCTCTGACGGAGGAGAATCTGGAGCTGTTCTGCAAGCAGTTCGACGAAGCCGTCCAGAAGGTGCTCGGCATTGATTCCATGAAACCGGTCATCGCCGCCTGTGGCAAAGTCGCCTTCAGCGAGTTGGATGATGTTTTCTTCCAAGAACTTGAGATGCTGGAGCCCTTTGGACACGGCAATCCCGAGCCCGTTTATATAACCAAAAACGTCATACCGGAACGCAAGATGCCAGCCGGCAAGAATCATACCCGCGGCATGGTGAAAGACGAATCTGGAACGCGCATGCAGTTCATAGCCTTCGGGCGTCTGCCGGACCAATTCCCGCCGCCGCCATGGGACATCGTCTTCTCGCCGCATATCAACCGTTTCAACGGCATAGCGATGCCACAGCTCCGAATACTGGACATCAAACCAGCGGAAGGCTGATTGACTAACGCCAAAGACAGCAGCACGACAGTAAGTTTTGTTGCTGTCTTAGTTTTTCCCCATATCTGATAATGTTTTTATACAGAAATCATATTAGAAAATGACTTCACAGTCATCTTCAACTTCACCAGCCTTCGAAGATGTCTCGCAAAAGATTTATCTTTTGCGGTTGTTTCTTATACTTTCGGTTATTCTCATACATGCCCGTTTTATGGGGCCCGATTATCCTGATAATTGGTGCAAGTGCCTTGAACAGAATGTGCTTATCGGGAAAGTACCTCATTGTGCAGTAACGTTTTTCTTTGTAATCTCCGGTTATTTGTTCACTTGGTCAGACAATAGCATCTACCTTGAATTTTTAAAGAAAAAGTGCAAGTCACTGCTTATTCCATATTTTTTATGGAATACCATCCTTATGGTTTTCCATCTGTTACGAGGAATGGTAGCAAATTTCGCTCTCCTGCCGTCCTTTAAATACGCCGATATGACACCATGGCAAATATTTGTCAGAAGCTATGGACTGGACATGGGAGCTCCTATTGACAATCCCTTGTGGTATGTTCGCAATTTATTGATTTTCTTTCCTCTGGCTCCATTGCTGTTATGGGTCATTAGCCGTATTCCTATATTGCTGACGCCTATTATTCTCATTATCTCATCATTCTTTTTGAAAGAAAACTCAATTATTTTTTTCTGTTTCGGGATGTATTGCCGACACTGCGATCTTGATTTGCGTCCGTTAAACAAATGGTGGCCATTAACGATGGGCATTCCACTTGTGTATTTCATAATTGCGGAATTTCAATGGATGGATTGGAATGTTCTACAATGGATTTCGTTGCCATTCTATGCATCTTGCGCAATGCTCATGCAACGTCTGCCCAAGTATTTACAAGAACATATCATTCATTTTGGCGAATATAGTTTCTGGATTTATTGCACCCATTCACCCTTGGCTACGACTTTGGCAAGAGCCGGCCGCGCGATGCATTTTCTAGGCATGCCGCCTGTATTGTATGTATTCGCGAATTGTGCGCTTACATTTGTTATTTGCGCCATGTCCCTGCGTATTTTGAAACGATACATGCCTATTCTGGCTTCTGTCTTATGCGGCACTCGCATTCCAAAGTCCCGCATGAAATATGCGTAGGGAATCGTTCAAAAATGACAAAACAGCCTTATTGTCAAGTTTTTATGACAGAATAATATTCTCGCATGTCCCACCATTTGGAATCATCGGCAAGACGCTTTCTGCGGCAGTTGTATGAATATCAAGCAGATACGGCTCTTTCGCCGTAAGCATTTCCTGTAAAGCGGCATCCAGTTCGTCAACTTTCCAAACATCTCGCCCTGTAATTCCATAGCCTTTGGCGATCTGCACAAAATTTGGATAGGGACGTTTCGCACGCTCCACCTTCATGTCCGTATCCGCATGGACGCCACCGTAGAACTGGTCCTCCCATTGCGACACCATCCCTAGAATCTGGTTGTCCAGAATGATCATCTTCAATGGTAAATCTAATGCATAGACCGTCGCCAACTCCTGGATGTTCATCTGAAAACCACCGTCACCGTCAATCAGCACGACCGTTTCGTCAGGAGCGGCTAGTTTTGCCCCAATCGCCGTCGGAAGGCCGAATCCCATCGCACCAAGACCGCCACTCGTCAGCAACTGCCTCGGCCGGTTATAGTTGTAGAACTGCGCTGCCCACATTTGGTTCTGCCCAACACCTGTCACAATCGTCGCTTCGCCCTTCGTAAGCTCCGCCAATCGTGCAACCACATGCTGTCCTTTGATCTCTTGCCCTTCGCCCTTTTTGAATTTGAACGGATGCTCAGCCTTCCATTTATCCGTCAACTCAAGCCAGAACTCATGGCGTCCACGCTCCGGTTTTTCCAGCATCGCGCGGAAAAGCTCCTTCGCATCACAGACAATCGGTAGATCAGCATGCTTGTTCTTGTTGATTTCCGACGGATCGACATCCGCATGCACGATTTTCGCGCGTGGCGCGAATTTTGCGAGATCGCCCGTCACGCGGTCGCTGAAACGCACGCCGACACCAATCAGCAGATCGCTTTCATGCACCGCTTTGTTCGCCGCATAGCAACCATGCATTCCCAGCCATTTCAGGCTCAGGCGATGATCTTCTGGAAACGCACCGATGCCCATGAGCGACGTTGCTACAGGAATTTGGTAAGCCTCTGCAAAAGCCAGAAGTTCTTTATTCGCATTGGAATGGATAACTCCACCGCCGACGAACAGGCATGGGCGGCGGCTCTCCTTTACCAACGTGCGTAAGGCATATATGCTTTCCGCCTTCGGTATGGAGGCTATCTCGTTTTTGTGCAGAGACGGTTTTGAGGAGTTTTTTGGATCGCAGATTGCCTGCTGAACATCCCATGGAATGTCGATGACAACCGGTCCTGGACGTCCATTCTTCGCCAGAAAAAACGCTTCAGCAAGCACTTGCGGCAATTCCAGCGGATCAAGCACTAGATAGCTGTGCTTCACGCAAAGCCGAGTCATGCCGATGATGTCCGTCTCCTGGAAGGCGTTCTTGCCGATAAGATGCTGGTTCACCTGCCCTGTGATGACGACCATCGGCACGGAGTCCGCACATGCGTCAGCAATGCCTGTCACAAGATTCGTCGCACCAGGGCCGCTCGTCGCCATGCAGACACCGACTTCGCCCGTCTTCCGTGCGTATCCTCCGGCCGCAAATGCGCCACCCTGCTCATGGCGCGGCAAAATAACACGAACTTTTGCATTATGCAACGCATGATGCAACGCCATCGACGCGGCACCCGGATACGCGAACACAAACGGGACACGCGCTTCCTTAAGGCAGTGCGCAACAATCTCGGCACCCGTCATCGCAGTACCTTTCTTCTGGATTATCTGTTTCATGTCTATCAAAGGGACTTCATTACATGTCTTTTCTCCCTATATTAATGTAATGATTGTATGTCTGTCTGCAAGTCCATCATGTGATGATGACTGCCCACATCGTTACTACCACTGTTGGCGATCCAAGATACGGTAGTTCGCCGCCTCTTGCACATGGCGGCATTCAATTCGCTCAAGTCCGTCCAAATCCGCCAACGTTCTAGCAACACGTAGGATACGATCATATGCACGGGCTGACAACTGTAATTCTGTAATCATCGATTGCATTGCGTACGCACTCTCCGTATCCAGTTCGCAGAATTGATCCATCATCTTTCCACTCAAGCTTGCGTTGTCACGGATGCCTGTCCCCGCATACCGTCGTCGTTGGATTTCACGAGCGGCCAATACACGTGAACGGATCGTCGCGGAATCTTCCCCCGAACGTTTCTTGGTCAGCATTTCACTGTCCAATGGAGCCAATTCCACATGCATGTCCACCCGATCGATTAGGGGCCCGCTGATTCGGCTACGGTAACTCATGATCATGCCGATCGTACAATGGCATGGCCGTCGTGGATGTCCATAATATCCACATGGACATGGATTCATCGCCGCCACCAGCATGACACGTGCAGGAAACATGAACGTCCCACTTGCACGGGCCAATACCACTTCACCAGTTTCAAGTGGTTGTCGCAGAACTTCTAATGTATTTCGTTTGAATTCAGGAAGTTCATCCAAAAACAACACACCATTATGGGCCAAACTCAACTCGCCAGGCCGTGGATTCGCACTTCCCCCGACCAGCCCTGCATCACTGACCGTATGATGCGGTGACCGAAATGGGCGCCGAACCATCAGACCTTTTTTCCCATCCAAAAGTCCAGCGATGCTGTAAATTTTCGTCACTTCCAACGCCTCCTCAACATCCAGCAATGGCAGTATACCAGGTAACCGCCTAGCTATCATGCTCTTACCGCACCCTGGACTACCAATCATCAACAAATTATGATTACCGGCCGCCGCCACCGTGATTGCACGCTTGGCGCTCTCCTGTCCTTTTACATCCGCAAAATCCATGATCTCTGCCATGGATTCAGCAGCGTAAATCGACTGGATATCCACCATGGTTGCAACTTGTTGACTGCGTCCCTGCAGCACTTCCACGGCATCCGCCAACGTCGTAACGCCATAAACGGCAACGCCAGACGCCAATGCAGCCTCTTTCGCGTTCTCCGCCGGAACCAACATCCGCCTCATGTCGTGGTCACGTGCGTACATCGCCACTGCCAACACTCCCTGAATGCCACGTACCTGCCCACTCATCGCCAATTCACCTATGACCATCGTGTTATCCAGTCCCGTACAAGCCAGCTGACCATCCGCCTGCAACACCCCCAGAGCCATTGGTAAATCATACGCACTGCCACTCTTATGCAAATCTGCAGGGGCTAGATTCACTATCGTCCGCCCACGAGGCATCCGATATCCAGAACTCTGTACCGCCCCCCAGACACGTTCACGGCTCTCCCGTATCGCCATGTCCGGAAGCCCCACAACCGTCATAGACGGCCCTTGCTGATCCATCTGATCCGGTGGAGGAGGAAGCAAATTCACTTCGATTTCCACTCCCTTGACATCCATTCCACGTATCGCTGCGCTGTTCACATGCACAATCATCGTTGTCTCCTTTTGGGTATATTCAAAAATTTTCTTTTATTAATATATCATTGATTTATAAAAATGCAATTCATTAGAATTCTTAGAAAATCATATAAATTCCTATAAATTCATAAAAGATCATATGACTTACCATGATTATCCATTATTAATTTGACAAATTTATCATGATTCAAATATTCATTATCTATCGTATCATGCAAAATAGTATTAAAAACAAAGCATAAGCAAGACACAAGATCAGGCATCTTATTCATGTGATTTCTCTTGAGCGGATAGTTTTTTTCCATTATGATTGGAAAAATCCAATTATGCATAAATATTAAGTACATGTATTGACTATTGTCCACGATTGTCAAATGGAGCAATTATCCGGAACTATTCATTATAAAAGGAGCACAACATGAAAAAACTGCTGTCCATTCTCATCTGCCTTACCTTTGCCATGTCTGCCTTTGGCGCAGAGTGGTACGTCTCCGCCGCCATCGGCAAGAAAAAGAACGAAGGCACTTCCAAAGACGCCCCGCTGAAGGCCATCTGGAGCGCATTGGAAAAGGCTGCTCCAGGCGATGTAATCTACGTTGCACAAGGAAATTACCATGGTAAAACCTCTTGCGGATGGATTCTCATTGACAAACCTGTCTCCATCATCGGCGGCTATTCCGACGACTTCAGTGTTCGTGACATCACCAAATATCCGACGATGCTCAAACCCACAAACGAAATGAACCAGACCAAGCCCGCCATGGATATCGGCACGGTCGGCTTCAAAATGTACAAAACTGCTATCGACGCGGCAACGCTTGCCAACACAACCACCGTCATTGACGGCCTCTACATCGATCAGGGCGACGCGAACAGCTACCACGCCACCAAAGGCAAGCCCGAAGGCGTCGAAACAGGCATGTTTCTTATTCCACCTGACCAAGGCAACACCCAATACCCCTCCATCAACTCCGCCGAACTCAAGGGCCTCAGCGTCGGAAATCTTACCATCCAGAACTGCGTATTCCTCAACGCCTCCAACTACGGCATCCAGCTCAACCATTTCCAGGGCGAGCTCAAGATTTTGAACAACGTCTTCATCAACAACCGTATGCAGGCCTGCGAAATCCGCAGTTCCAACGCCAAGGCGGGAATGGTCAATTTCGAATTTGCCTACAACACCGTTTTTTTCACCTGGAGCCGTACCGAAGAAATGACCGACATGGGCTTCGCCGTCCGCGCCAATGAGAACATGAACGCCAACATCCATCATAACATCCTCGGACTCAGCGTTCTGTATGCCTTCGACAATACCAAGGGCAATGACAAAACCAAGAATGTCTCCATTGACAACAACCTCTTCTTCCGCAACAAGAAAGGTGATGCAGCCGTCACCATCAGCCCCAATATCAAAGCCTTCTTCGTCACCGATGATGCATGGGAGGATTTCGAAGACTGCACAGGCATCAAAAGCGTCGAAGACAACAAAGCCTTCTCTGACATTGAATTCGTGGCGAAATTCAGGGACATCATCGATATGGCCTATCTCAAAGCGTTCCTCGCCGCCAACTATACAGAGAAAATAAATCTTGCCGAGCTCTCCCTTGAGACAAAATACACCATGTTCGCCAACCGCTACCCATCGGAAAACGTCCTGAAGTTTTTCGGCGCCGTTGAAGGTGCTGGAGCCCAGGCCGTAAAATAACGTCTGATAAAAACACTTCTACCAAGCCCGATGCCCATTCGGTGTCGGGCTTTTTGCTTTTCAGGCCATCATTTACCAATCTTGCTGTCTGTTGTCTCGTTTATCGTTTGACAACAAATGTCCACAACAGGAGATACATATCATGCGCCCCATGCTGCTCATCACCATGCTTTCCCTTAGCCTGACAGCCCAACCGCTCCCATTACTCACGCCTGAAATGTGGGCGCCGCACGAAGACGGAGGCAATGCGCCATCCTATCAGAAACTTGACGATGATTCTGTCCGTTTTTCCTTCAATACGCAGAACGGCAAATTCGGTTGGGGCAACATCCGTCTGTCGCCGCTGACTATTCCATCAAAATCCACAGGGCTTTCATTTGAAGTCTTCGTAGAGGAAGCAGCGGACAACGCCGTCATGCACGTCTGGCTTTTCGAAAAAGACAAAGACGCATGGCTGTCCAGAGTCAACTTCATGGACGGCAAGGGATTAAGCGAAGTGAAGAACGCATGGCGCAAAGCGAATCTGCCGTTTGCATCGTTCCGTTTCGAGCCTCGCGGCGCTAAAAATCGCAACTTCATGTCCGTCGAATACATGCTGTTCGGTTTCAATTTCGGCAACCAAACTGTCCGCGTTCGAAATCTCGCATTCACAGGCGAGGAGGTCGAATCCATTACACAAAACCCGTCTCTTCCGCAAGATTGGAAGCATGAAGATCCAGTCGGACAACGAATCGCCATTTATTCAGACGAATCCGTTGAAAAACTGCCGTCCCATGCCGACGCGCAACGGCTGGCCAGTCTTCTGAAGGCCAAAGGTTTCCATCCACAGATCATGACATCTGGCGACCTTTCGTCGCCCAACTTCCTGTCCAAACAAGCCATCGATTTACTCATCCTCCCGAACGCGCCATTCTTCCCGCTAAACGCCGTCCAGAATTTCCGTAAGTTCCTGAAAGACAAAGGTTCGTTCATCTCCATCGGTGGCTATCCGCTGGATCGGCCAGGCATGCCGTCAAAAGACGGCTGGGCGACTGTCGATTCCGGCGTGACGGCAGACAAAGTCGGCACGGGCGAACCAATTGACGCGCGTCTCAACACACGCTACGGCACCCATGGCGACACGATGCAACTTCAGCCCGATCAAATTGGACTCTGCGATCCGTCATTTCTCCTGTTACGCATACGTTCCCTCCGTCCAGCCCCCAAGCAAAAATGGTTCAACGCATCATGGTCTCTTGGTGAAAATGGACGGGAAGACGGCTCTGTGGAAGGCCCTGCCGCCGTCGCCATGACAGGCTCCAACAGCCCAGTCTTCCCGAATGTCCATGCACGTTATATTCCTCTTATCCAGTCACTTGACTTCTGGAAGCGCAATCGTGGTCCTGCCGCGGCCGCCGTCCTAAACCACGCAGGCCCGTACAACGGATCCAACTGGGCGATGTTCACGCCGACGAACCGCAATCTTTTCGATGGATCACAGCCCGTTCTCGACGAACTCTTCGTCGATCTCTGCCGCAAATTGCTTGCTCCAACATACCTTATTAATACATCATCGGACAAGCCATGCGCACGGCGCGGCGACACCGTCGCCTTTACTGTCAGCGGCATCAACGCCACTGGTCATCCGCTTCGCGTCCGTTTTATAATCGACGACAAGGAATTCGCTATCGCGACGGCTGAATTAGACCGTTTCCAAGTCTCCGCCTCTTGGAATATTCCGCAGGACAACCATCAGTCGTTCCATACGTTCACCGCCGAACTGCTCGACGGCGAAACGGCCATCGACATGCTTGAAAACGGTATTTCCATCTGGTCACAAGATGCTCTTTCCAAGGGGCTTAAGTTTGAATTGAAAGACAACTATTTCAATCTCAACGGCCAGCCGACTTTCTTCATCGGCGCCAACACGACGGGCATGGTGTGGTATTCTACCAACGAAAATCCACTCGTCTGGAAGAAAGACTTCGCCGCCATGCAGGACTACGGCCTTAACTTCTTGCGCATCCTGCACTTCTCGCCCTTCGCCCACCTGCCTGTCAACTTCCGCTGGAATTCGCAGGCCCTTCTGGAACAACCACCCTATACACAATATCAAACAGACGCCATCGTCCAACTTGCACAGGAGCATCAGATCATGCCGTTCCTCAGCCTCCATGACTGGATTGGACTAGATCTGAGCCAATCCGATCTTGACGCGCAGAAGACGTGGAACAAATTCTGGGTCAATCGTTACAAAGATGTACCAGGCATATTCTACGACATTCAGAATGAACCGACTACAGGTATTGGCAATATTGAAGCGCTAATGCCGTTGTTCAAGGAGTTTCTCGCCAAACAATACGGTTCCATCGAAAACGCTCAGAAAGCCTGGAAGGAATCTGGAGCGGATACAGAGCTTACGTTTTCTGCGAAGGCGAAAAACTGGCAGGACCTCCGCGCACGCGACGTCGAACTGTTCCGCTCCGCCGTTTTCACACGCTGGGTCCGCGAAAATCAAGAAGGCATTAAGGCTGGCAATCCCAAGGCTTTGGCGACCGTCGGCCATCTGCAGACATTGACGTCATGTGACAAATTCGACGGCGCGGACGAACAGGATTTCGTCAATGTCCATCATTACGGCGCGCTCACAAACATGCGGTCCGTCATCAAGATGATGGACCGCCGCTTCGACGGCAAATCCATCTCCCTTGGTGAGATGGGTTCCGCCATCGCCCACAGTGCGCGTAATTCAGGCCAGTGGGGCGACACCGCCGAAGCGTCCATCCGTCACTATCTCGCCGTCGGCCACTGTTCGCTCGGCATGGGCGTCTCCTTTATGGGCTGCTGGTCGTGGAAAGACTTCCAGGACTGCGTCTTCCCGTGGGGCATCAACCATGCGGATCTGACCGCCAAGCCCGTGCTCGAAGCCTACCGCAACATGGCATTGCTCTTCCGTAACGCCAAAGTCCGCTACGAATCGCCGTCGCTTTTCATCGTCATTCCAGACGGCATCCGTTCCGGCTACGCGACGCCGCAAATCCATGAAAACCTCCGCGTCGCCATCGACACACTGTTGACGCTCAACGTACCATTCGGCGTTATCAACGAATGGAAGCTCGACAAGCTTCCAAAATCCACCAAGGCTCTCGTCTGGCCGCTCGCCTATGGCGCGAAGGATGAGACATTTGCGCAAATCACGAATTTCGTCGCAAATGGCGGTCGTCTTCTCATGACGGGCGATCCGCGCTTCGGCTGGTCTCGCCAGCCAAACCGTCCCGACTGTCTGGCGAAGCTCGGCCTGAAGGCTGATTTCGCGCCAATCGGATTGCCGGACGCCAAGGCGTTCATGTCCAACATTCTGTCCAAAAACAAGTCCGTCCTCTGGCAGCCAGCCGCGGCGGAAATGCTTGACCGCAAGCAACTTCGCATTCTCTATCAGGACTTTCTCGACAACGTCTCCGGCCTGCAGCGCATCCGCCTGAACGTCGACAATGGGTCGCTCATGGCGTTCGACGTCCCGCTCCACAACGGCCATGCCTTCACGCTCGTCAATTTTGCAGATGCGGAGCAGTCCGTCACCGTTCCCGCCCACAACGGTTACCCCAAGCTCGATTTCTCCGTCGCCCCGCTCCGCACGGTCTTCCTCCAATGGGATGATCAGGGCAATCTCGTTGCGGTCAACGCGTTCCATCATCTTGAAATCGACGGCAAAGCTGTCTTCTCCAAGCTCAATGACACAGGGATTATCTCCTTGGACGGCAAGGACATCCGCCAGTCATCGCAACTCGCCCTGCTCCCCTTCCAGAATGGTGTCGCAATTGACATCATTCGCGATGAAAACGCCAAGCCATTTGGGCAGATGGAGATAGGAGAGTTCCAAAATGGGAAATGGCGCATGCTTTCACGTTTCTTGCCAATTCACAACAAGCCAACCTTCCAGAACACAGACGCACCATATGACATCCGCCTTCTGATGGCCAACGATGAAATTGGCCAAGCCCAAGCCGCCCTCGAGAACCTCCTTCTTTTCAAATAACCTAACTCACGATTATCAAACATCATGCGTCACTTCCTACCCATTATTATGCTACTATCTCTCCCTCTAGGTGCCGAAATTCTGAAAAACACCAGTTTCGAAGAAGTCAAAGACAACACTTTCGTCAATTGGGCGAGAAACAATTTCCGCACAGGCGGTTCACTCTCCATCGGAACATTCGGCGGACATACTGGAGACAAATTCGCCATCTGCCATAGCAATTCCGACCAAGAGCGCGAAGCGTGGACCCAACGCCAGCCGCTGCCACAGAACAGCGTCGCCGTAATCGTCTCCGCATGGTACCGCTGCACGCCTGAAGTGAAGGCCGCTAACAACACGGGTCCTTCTCTCCGCGTCCATTGGTTCGATGCCGACAAAAAGGAAATCTTGCTGGAGCAGAAATTCTTCCCAGTCGTTGATGACTGGACTCAAGTCCATAACCTGATATTCATCGCACCGCCAGATGCCATACAGGTGGAACTCCAACTCCACCATTGGCTTACGCCTGGTGAAACACATTGGGACGATGCCTCACTTATGCCAGTCAGCCAAGAGGCGATTGTCCAGAACAGTGAACTCATCGCGCCGCTTCTCGGTATTGATCGCGAGCCCGTCTTCGGCCAAAATCTCCCCTACTCGCCTGAAAACGAAGAAGTTGTCACGATGAATCCGCCCCCGTTCCGCTGGTTGCCCGCCGTCCGCGCCGCCAGCTACACGCTTCAAATCTGCCAGTCACCGGATTTCAACGACGATTCGCTTATGGAAGTGACGAATTACCCGTGGCTTGTCTATATCCCCACAACGCCGCTCACCAACGGCAAATGGTATTGGCGATACGGTGCCGACATCGCCAACGTAGGCGTCATTTGGAGCAAGACACGATCATTCACTGTTACACAAGACGCTCATGTATGGCCATTTC
The DNA here is from genome assembly GCA_017554445.1 of Victivallales bacterium. Lineage (GTDB taxonomy): Bacteria > Verrucomicrobiota > Lentisphaeria > Oligosphaerales > Oligosphaeraceae > UBA1407. The sequence goes on along the minus strand of JAFZIJ010000104.1, from coordinate 13,711 downwards.
CATCTCCAGAACAATTCAAGGTTGCATTGGCGAGACCACGCCTTTTCGTCAAACCGAAAGGCCTGAATCTTATCCGTAAACGTGCACGTTCAGGTGATTTGAAAAACATGGCAGAGAATCTTCTCAAGAACGTGAAAACTTTTGCTGGGGAGGAACTAGTCAAAGAGCCAGACTGGTTGCCGAAAAAAGGCCAGGAACGAAGCCAAGCCTACACGGAGATTTTCCGGACGACACGTCCTCCCATGGACAAAATGCAAAACGCAGCTCTCGCCTATCTCCTTACGGCTGATGACGATGCAGGAGCGGAAGCCAAACGCCGCGTCCTCCATTTCTTCTCATGGGATCCCAACGGCCCAACCAATACGTTCCACAATGATGAACCAGCCATGTGGATCATGATGCGCGGCTGCCGTGCATACGACTGGACATACGAACTCTATTCTCCCGCAGAGCACAAGCAAATCCAGGCGGCTATGACTGAACGCGCCAGAGCCATTTACAAGTTATTGCGCCAGAAGCCTTACGATAATAATCCCTATGAATCGCATCTCGGCCGCCAAATCGGTTTTCTTGGCGAAGCCGCCATTGAATTATATAACGAAGTGCCCGAAGCCCGTGAATGGCTTCAATACATTGTCAGCATCTACTGGGGCGTCTATCCCGCATGGGGCCGCGAAGACGGCGGCTGGAATGAAGGCCCCCACTACTGGTCGGCCTACATGGATTTTGCCCTCCATTTCGTCGTCGCACTGCGCGAAGCGACTGGCATTGATCTTTCGGAAAAACCTTTCTTCCGCAACACGCCTTATTATAGCTTCTACCAATGCCCGCCCGGCTCCACCATCTCGCCGTTCGGCGATGGCACGCAGACAAGCCGTTGCACGCAGCCCGCATTGATGTATTATTTCAGTTCATTACTAAAAGATCCATGCCTCCGTTGGTATGCGGATTATTTCAACTATCGTCCTAATAGCATCTTAGGAGTCGCACTGGCGGATCCATCCATCAAATCGCAACCGCCGGAATCGCTTCCGACGGCGCGTTGCTTCCCATATGTCGGTCTCGTCCTATCCCACACGGATTTGACAAATCATGAAAACGACATTGCACTGTCGTTCCGCTCCTCCCCCTACGGTGCCGTCTCCCACGGGCATAACGACCAGAACTGCTTCACATTAGAAGCTTACGGTGAACCGCTCGCCATTCCAACGGGCCATTATAATTATTACGGTTCCCCCCACCATGACCAATGGACACGCGCTACGAAAGCGAAATGCGGCATCACCTTTGACGGCGGGCAAAGTGAAAAACGCGGCTGGCAGGCAAAAGGAAAAATCACGCGATTCTATCATGACGACCATTTCGACAGTTTTGCGGGAGATGCTACCGCCGCCTATGGCGGCGCGTTGGACACCGCCCTGCGAGAGATCATCCATGTAAAACCAGGCCTCATCATCATCCGCGATACACTTAAGACCAAGCAACCCAAGGTCTTCGAATTCAATCTGCATGCGTTCGACCAGATGGAAATCAATGGCAGTACGGTCTTCACGAAACGTCCGAAAGCGACATTGCGCACAGATTTCCTCCTTCCGAAAGACGTCCGTTTCAGTCAGACGGATCAATTTGATCCGCCGCCCGTCTGGCCAAAGGACAAAGTCTTCGCGAATTGCTGGCATCTGCGCGCCGCCACGAAACCAACGTATGAAACGACGTTTCTCACGGTTCTGCAACCACATAAGAACTCTGATTACATGCGGCGACCAACCGTCCGTCTACTGGAATCCGAAACGGCGCAAGGCGTTGAAGCCATTTACAACGACGGCTCGAAAGCCGTCGTCCTCTTCGCGCGTGCAGATATAAAAGGCAACGTCTCTTTCGAAAATATTTCATTCAACGGCTCCATCCATGCCGTCCGCTTGAACGCGCAGGGCAAAATCATGGCGAGCTATACGGAATAAGCAAACAGAAATTGTTTGCTTGCTCCTGTTTATAAAATAAACCGCCCTTCGGCAGAGATGCTACCGAAGGGCGGTTCATTGTTTTATTTTCCAATCAATTACGCTTGTTCAATCAGGCCGATTTCCGCGATGTCGCAGAAGTCGCGGATAATGGCTCGATTGTCGCCATAACTGACGATGTAATGCTGACTTCCGACGTATTGCAGGAAATCGTCCGACGGGAAGTCGAATTTCACTTCAAGGCTCGGCAGTTGCGGCGCAGGCGGTGCCCAGCCGGCCTCTTCCCATGTTTCGGGCGTCACAGCCTTGCCAAGAGCGGCATGGATAACAAACTGTCCGTCAATCTCGCAAAGGCGAACGATGGTGACCTGCCCCGTCTTCAGTTTGGAGACATTCAACAGACCTTCGCCAAAGGAGCCGAAAGCGTTCGGCATGACTGTGATCTTGCCATCAACCATTGATGACGGAACGTAATCCGGAACGCCCATCAAGGCGGAATTCTTCGTGAATTCGTAGTATTCCAGATAACCAGGCAACTGATCAGTCAGATTCTTCACAATAAGTTCTGTAATAAGACCATATGAATCGTTTTCCGGAACGCTGACGACATCGCAGAGCGTGTGCAGCAACGTCATGGCTCCCGCCGGAGCGAACTTCAGCAGCTTTTTGATGCCATCGACGTCGCAGAAGCTGAACGCGTCATATTTCCGTTCATCAATTTTCGCCTTGATGGCCAACGCCAGACGGACGGAATTCTCAACGGTTCCAGGCTGTGGGGCGCGAACGAACTTCCAGTCCTTCGTGATTTTCTTTGCGACCTTTGCGACATCCTTGTCGCTGACGGCATTTGCAAGTTCTTGAAGTTCAAGCAAATCGAAATGCTCAATCTCCATGCCGAGCTGTCCTTTCAGCAGATTGCCGTTGTAGAGCGTGCCGAAAAGACGCATGTCGCGATAACCCGCCATGCCAATGCTCGTATTCTTCAACGCGGCGAAAGCGGAGGCGGCTTTCAGATACATCGCGGCTTCGTCGTAACGTGGCTTGGAATCTTTGAAATTCACAAGATATTTGAAATTATAGCCTTGCGCTTCCATTGGAGCACGCAAAGCGGTCGTTCCAGCCTGATCGGCGGTCGTGACGAAATGGCCGTTGGCGCGCCAACCAGAAAGTCCCCACAGCAGCATCGGCTTGTCTTTGAACGGTTCGATGACTTTGAAAACGGCCCATGACGGAATCCATCCCGCGACGCAAACGACCAATGCGTCGAATTCGCCTTTCTTCAGTTCTGCAACGGCGCGGGCGGCCTGCTTGCCGTCCGGATCATCGCTGACAGGAGCGGCTTTGACGAGTTCGACGCCGCGTTTCTCCAGTTCGGCGGCGGCTGTCGCGACGCGGCCATCGATAAATTCACGTGGGGTGTTGACTTCCCCGAATCCGACGAATCCAGCTTTGATTTTCATTGTTTACCTCTTTTTCTGGCTACTGGATATTCTGGATTTTCTGGAGGCCCTGGATTTTCTGGAACCACTTGATAATCCAGAACATCCAGAACATCCATAACATCCAGAAAGATTAAAACGTCTTTAATAGCAAATTGTTGATTTCCTTGTATTTAGCAAAATACGGCTTGTATGCGGCAACATTCTCGGCAGGTGAGACGCTCTTTGCAGCATGAACCATGGCGGCCTGTGCGGCCGCCGCATCGGTGAAATCGCCGGCGGCGATGGCGCCTAGCATGGCCGCGCCAAGGGAAGTTGCTTCGTCGCAGGCGAGTGTCGTGACGGTTTTGTCAAGCAAATCGGCCTTGATTTGCAACCACAACGGACTCTTGGACGCGCCGCCAAGTGCGCGAAGTTCATGGATTTCAACGCCAAAACGCTCCAATGCGTCCAGATTGTCCTTCAACAACGCGGCGACAGATTCCATCAAGGCTCGTGCGATATGGCCTTGCTTGTGGGCCAACGTCAATCCGTAGATGACACCACGGGCGTTCGGATTGCATTGCGGCGAAACGGCTCCCGCGCAATGCGGAAGGACGACCAATCCTTCGCTGCCGGGCGGAACTTGCGTCGCCAGTTTGTCCAACTCCTTGTAATCGAGACCATTGCTGAAATAGTCGCGGAAATGGCGAAGAAGCATGCCTGCTGTCGGCGCCCATGGCAAAAAGACATAACTTTGCGGCGTAAAGCCATGATAAGTGCCAAGTTGCCGCGAATCGTCATAGAGCAGTTTGTGCAACGTCGCGCAGGCGGCCAACGTGCAGCCAGTCGTCTCCGTGACGACGCCTGGCCCGCCGCCCGCGCCAAGGCATCCCGCTACATGGTCTAGCGGGCAGATGGAAACGGGCGTGTCCGCCGCAAAACCGCATAGATTGTCCACAAGGCAATGTCCCGCGATTTCACCTGGCTGTTTCAGCGAAGGCAGTTGCTCTTCCTTTATTTCCAAATACTTGAGCATCGCGGCGTCATATTGCTCCGTCGCGATGTCATAATAGATGGTAGAAGGCATGAGGCCGACGCATGTCGCGAAAACGCCTGTCAGCTTGTGCGCGATGAAATCTTCCACCATCAGATATTTGGCCGTCTTTTCGAAGATTTGCGGCTCATTGGCCGCCAGCCAGCGGATTTTCGCGGCCGGCCAGCAAGGAAGCATTTCCGTTTGGCCGGAAAGTTTCAGCAGACGGTCCATGCCGAATTCCGCCTCAATGTCGGCGGCTTCTGTCTTCGCGCGGTTGTCCAGCCAGTTGATGGCCTTGCGGAGCGGAACACCTTTCGCATCGACGCAAATCAACGTCTCCGCCTGCCCCGTGATGCCGACGGAACGGACGTCCGCCGGCTGTAACTTAGCCGCCGCCAACGCTTTGGCGACGGCGTCACGGACGGCATCGACATAGACGTCCGCCTCCAGTTCCACGATGTCGGGAGCCGGCGTTTCAAGCGTGTATTCCGCGAGACCGCCGCCGAGCATAGCCCCTTCCTTATTGAAAAGGGCGGCCTTGACGGCGGTCGTTCCGATGTCGATGCCGAGATATGCTTTCATCAGTCAAACAGTCCGTTGATCTTTTCCACGGCCGTGTCGGCGAGTTTGTAACCGCCGTCGGAGCCGCAATTTCCGTTGACGATCATGCCACCGTAACCGCCGAGGCGTTCGGCTTCCGGGCTGGGCAGATAACCGCCGCCGCCCGGGCAAAGCTGCACAAGGAACGTCTGGAAGGCATGCGAACGCGCCTTGATGATCTGTCCATAGTGCAGATACAATTCGAACGGATTCGTGGAAATCGCGCAGTCACCAACGCGGACGGTGTGCAGCGTGAACGTGAAGTTCGGCTCCGCATCCTGCGTCTCGTAACGCTGGATGACAGCCTTGCGGTTCTGCATCTGGACGAAATCCTGCTCCTTGTCGTCATACGGACCGGGGCGGCCTGGAATCTTCTCGTTGGCATGGGTGGTATTCACAAACTCCTCGAACGCATCGCGTTCCGTGCGTTTCTTGAAGAGCTCTTCCAACTCCTGTTTCGCCTGGCGGTAAGCGGTATAGGTGGCGCGGCGTTTCGGCAGCGACACCGTTTCCGCCGTATGTTTAAACACGGGATCATAGTCGATTTCCGAATGGCTTTCATAGCCCATCATCGCGGCGTCGAACATACGTTTCGCATGGATGGGAACGCCGTCCTCATGCCAGAAGTCGGGCTCAGTCGTGAAATGGCGCACGAGATCGCGAGGCGACTGGCAACCAGCGGCGGAAACTTGGCAGAGCGTATGGAAATCCGCTCCGAACTGCTGTTTTAGCAATTCGCGCCCCGCGCCCATGTAGTCGCTGGAGATTTTGTAAGTCGCTTCCATGACCTGCGACGGGCAGGGAATGTTAACGATTGCGCCCGTGGGTTTTCCGCTCTTGTCAAACGTGAACAGCAGTTCGACGCCGCTGTCTTCGCCCGCTTCGAGGCCGACGAAATCCGCGCGCGTCGCATCACCATACATCTGCGCAACGCCCGTGGCGAACGCAGGGCGGCGGCAATGGCCGATTCGCGCAATGCCGAAACCATGCGCGACACCGCCCGGCTGAAGCCCCTGCCAGGCCTGACGGATGGCTTCGCCAACCGTCTTGACCAAGAACGGGTTGTATTCTTCAGGCGTCAATCCATCGGGATCAAGAGGGCACCATTCACGGAAAAGTGCCTTAGGACTTGTGTAAGGTGCATTGTGCGTATGAATTGCGCTCAGGAAGACACTTTCCGCGCGGAGGCCCGGATTAGCGGCGGCAGCAGCTTCCGCGATGTCTTTCTGCAACGTCGCGGGCATGCCGACGACGTCCAACGTGACTTCAACGGACTGCTGGTCTCCTTTCTTCATGGCGAGCGCGACGCATTTGATGCGGGAGTGGATGCCCGTCGCGACACGCTGGTAGTACTGTCCCGCCAGTTCGACTTTCGGATTCGAGGGGGTGATGTCCGCTTCGCCCCAGCCGATCATGAATTGTTCGCTCATAGTAGCTCCTTTTGCTTAACGCTTCTGCTGGAGGGTGTAGTGGATATCGTCGGCCTTCTCTTCGGGCGTGAACTTGTGCAGCGTGTCGATGACTTTGCCGTCGTTCCACTTACGGTCTTCCTGCAGGTCTTCCGTCGTGCCCATGACGGTGATGTTCAGCTGGCGGCGGCGTGCACGGACATGATCCCAGTCAACGAAATAGATGTGGGCGAATTCACCGCCGTCGAGAACGCCGTCCTTGATGGTCATCGTTTCACTACGGCCGAAGAAAACGGAACGGAGATGGCCGTCCGTGTTCATGCTTGTGAAGTCGCCGGGCTCGTTGACGTAGCGGCCGAACTGGAGGTGGATCGGACCCGGATGGCGGTATTGATGCTCTTCCGCAAAGTCTGGAATCATCTTGCGCATGATGTCGAGCAGATCATGCTGGAGGTATTCGATGTCGAAAGAATCGATGTCATGGGAGCACTCCTGAATCATGACGGAGCAAGTGGTGTGGTGGGAGGCGATGCAGACAGTGCCGTTCTTGACGCCGCTGGCCTTCACGATTTCGATGACTTCCTTCGAGACATCATGGAAGGTGGGGATCCAGCCGCGGGACTGCAGTTCGAGTTCTTTCTGATAAACTTTGAATTCCATTGTTTGTTCCTTTTTGGTTAAAGAGTTGGTATTCTGGATGTTCTGGATATTCTGGATGTTCTGGGAAGCTATTTGTTTTGCCGTTCGTTCCATGCGCGGCGGACTGCCGAAATCATTTCATCGACCATCGCCGCACGATCCTTCGCCTTCGCGACGCCGGAGGACGAGCCCGTGGCGTCCGCTCCCGCGATGATCGTGTTATAGACGTCATTGCCGTTCGCGATGCCTGCGGCCGTCAACACAAGTATCTCCGGATCAATGTCTTTCACGGCCTTCGTGGCGGCTTCCACATATTGCGGGCCGACGCTCACGCCTGTTCCAATCAGTTCCGACGGCTCCGCGACGATGATATTCGGTTTCAGCATCGCGATCATGCTCGCCTCCGCCATTGAATCCGCGCAGACAATCGTCGCGAGACCGACTTCATCCGCCCGCTTGATGGTTTCACGCAGAACGGCAAGCGTCAACGGCTTTTCGCAATGGTTGAGCATGACGCCTTCGGCTCCCGCGGCGACGAGAGATTCCGGCAAGATGTCCGCCAAACCACGCCCCGGACGGAGCGGATCCATGTGCGGCGCAAAGACATGGATGCGAGACGTCGCCGCCTTCACGCGGGCGATTTCGACAATCGGCGTCGTGAAAATGATATCGACATCGTACTTTTTCGACGCTTCGTCCGCCGCGATGGCGAGATCGATGACGTCCTGTCCGAACAGATAGGATTTTGGGCCGATTTCGAAAAACGGCGCTTTGATGGAACAGCCTTGCTTCATGGGATGCACTCTGTTGATAGGGTGAGAAGATTGAAAAATCAGATGGAAATTTATATTATAGTTGAAAGCTTGATAATTACAATATTATAACGACGTTTTCATGCAAAGGAGAAACAGATGCTGACCGCCGAAGCACTGGCCGCCGCAAAGGCCGCATATGACATTGAAATAGCCTGTCTTTCTGAAATGAAGGAGTATTTTGACGACGACGCGTTTTCGCGTGCCGTCGAACTGCTGGCCGCCGCGCCGCGTATTGGCGCGAGTGGTTGTGGACATTCGGGCATTATCTGCCAACACTTTGCGCATCTCATGTGTTGCATAGAACGGCCTGCGCGATTCATCTCACCGGCGGAGGCCGTCCATGGCGCGACAGGATTTTTGCAGAAAGGCGACGTGATGGTCTTCGCGTCCCGTGGCGGCAAGACGAAGGAGCTTTTGCCGATTGTCGATATCTGCAAAACGAAAGGCGTTTCCATCATCACCGTGACGGAGAATCTGGAATCACCGCTTGCGACGGCGGCGGATGTCGTTCTCAAACAACATGTCAACCGCGAAACGGACAAATGGAACGCACAGGGTACGACGAGCACGACGGCTCTCTGCATGATTTTCCACGCCTTGCAAGCGGCGTTGATCGAACAGACTGGCTACCAGGCGGAGCAGTTCGCGCTCATCCATCCGGGCGGTGCTGTCGGCGAAAGATTGCACCAAAAAGGAATGTGAATAAAGGGATAAAAAAGGATCAAAGGGATAAAAGTAGGTTAAATTCTTCCAAATATCCAGAACATCCAGAACATCCAGAATATCCAGAAAAAAACGCCATGATTTGCAAGATTGGAAGCAAGCCTTTATTTTATAAGGTTTGTCTTGTCATCTGACATCGTGTTTCAACACCCAAAAAACAAAAGCCCAAAAATTCGGAAGAACTTATGGATAAGCAGGAAATCTTGTCAACCTTGTCAAGCGACAATGCCGAGCAGCTGTGCCAGACGGTGAACGCAGCTTGGGAAGCCTTGCAAGCCGAACCATTCGGCGAGCTCGCGTATGATCTGCGCGGCGTGATCACGCATGCAGCCTCCCATCCCGAAGAAATCGAAGGGAAGGAAGAGGAAATACGGAAGGTGAAGGCCGCCCTGCTCTGCCTGGCCTTCAACCGCGACAAATCGTCCTTTGGTGACGTGTTCCGCCTCGCCCGCTGCGAGGCGTTTCTGAAACTTCTGCCGGAAGGAGATTGGTTCATGCGCGACTTCCACCGTCTCATCGGTTCCATGGCCGTCGAGGACGACCTGCCGATGATCGGCGATATGATTTTGGACGGCCATGTCATGCTGCCGATTCGCGAACAGGCCCTCCTCTCGTTCCATTTCCTCCTGCTGGAAGGCGTCGTTCCGGAAAAAGCTCTCATCGATGAATACCGCCGTCTGTTGGAGCGTGGCCTTCCGCCGGAAGATGACTGGAAGTTGTGGATGGCTCTCGTCGTAAATGCCTCCGTCATCGGCGGTTCAAAACTGAAGCCCGCCGTCATGGACATTTTGGACAAAGGTTGCCTCGGCGATCAGACGTCCTTCGTCCGCAAAGCCGTGATGGGGCTTTTCGGCGGCGGTAGCCAACGCTTCCGTGAAATGCTGAAGCGTGAACACAAGAGTCTTTATAAAGATGTAAAAGAAGAAGTCACGGCTTTGCTCGCTCCGCCGCAGAAGGAGACGGGCGAGATGCCCGAACGTGGCAAACCGATCGTGCGCGAAGAGCCGAAGGTCGGCCGCAACGATCCATGCCCTTGCGGCAGCGGCAAGAAATACAAGAAGTGCTGCGGCAAGAATCTTTGATGTCATTTGACATCAAAGGCTTATGGCTTATGGCTTGTGGTTTGCCGCATATCCAGAACATCCAGAACATCCAGAACATCCAGAACATCCAGAATCTCCAGATTATCCAGTCAATAACAAGGAAACACCATGGCAGACAGTTACTTACAGGAATTGTTCGCTGAACGCATCGGCGGAAACAAATTCGGCAAAGACACGACCATCTACAAGTTTGAGAAAATCAAACGCGCCAAACGCGCCGCAAAAGCCGCGCATCCGGACGTGGAACTGATCGACATGGGCGTCGGCGAGCCGGACGACATGGCGTTTCCGGAAGTCGTTGCCGCGCTTGCGGTTGAAGCAGGAAAGATTGAAAACCGCTTCTACTCCGACAACGGCTGCATGGAATTCCGGATCGCCGTCCAAAAGTACATGAAAGAATTGTACGGCGTCGATTTGGATCCGGAAACGGAAATCGTGCACAGCATCGGCAGCAAATCCGCCTTGACGCTGCTTCCGACGTGTTTCATTAATCCGGGCGACATCACGCTGATGACGGTTCCGGGCTATCCTATTTTGGGCACGTGGACGAAATATCTCGGCGGCGAGGTCGTGAACATGCCGTTGCTGAAAGAGAATGGCTTCCTGCCGCAGCTGGACAAGCTGACGGACAACCAGAAAAAACGTGCCAAGTTGTTGTATCTGAATTATCCGAACAATCCGACGGGTGCTTCCGCGACGCCTGAATTCTACGACAAGGCAATCGCCTTCGCGAAAGCGAACAACGTTCTGCTCGTCGTCGATGCCGCCTATGCGCCGTTGAACTTCACAGGCAAGCCTTTGAGCATTCTGTCGCGTCCGGGCGGAAAGGATGTTGCGGTAGAGCTGCACAGTATGTCCAAAGGCTTCAACATGACCGGTTGGCGTCTCGGCTGGGTCTGCGGTTGCGCTGCGGCCGTGAAGGCGTTTGCGACGGTAAAAGACAATGCGGACAGCGGTCAATTTTTGGCCATTCAGAAAGCCGCCGCGAAGGCGTTGGAGAACCAGAAGACGATCACGCCGAAAATCTGTGAAAAGTACAGCCGTCGTCTGCACGCATTGGTCGATATGCTGAAAGAATTAGGTTTTGATGCGAAGATGCCGGAAGGTTCGTTCTATCTGTATGTTGAGATTCCGAAAGGCGTGAAGGGCGGCATCCGTTTCGAAACCGCCGAAGCGTTCAGCCAGTGGATGATCACGGAAAAACTGATCAGCACGGTTCCGTGGGACGATGTCGGCCATTTCGTTCGTTTCGGCGCGACATTTGTCGCGCCTGGGCTCGCGGAAGAAAAGCGTGTTTTGGACGAAGTGAAACGCCGCCTCTCCGATTCCGTGTTTGAATTCTGATGGATGGCATGAAGACGGAGCCGTGGGATTTCTGGCTTGACGGGGCGCATGATCCCGCCTTCAACATGGCTGCGGATGAAGCACTTATGCTATCCGCGCCATGGCGTGGACGCCCCCTGCTCCGCTTCTATGAATGGGACCGTCCGGCGGTCTCCATCGGCTATGTGCAAACCATCGCCGCCGCACCCGAAGGGTATGCGGCGGTGCGGCGGCCGACGGGTGGTGGCGTCGTCTATCACGACTATGATTTCACCTACACGGTGATGTTTCCCGCCGGACATTGGCTGTGCGACGTTGATCGTGTCGCAAGCTACGATTGGATCAACCGCTCCGTCCAGAATGGCTTGGAGCGACTGGATTTGAAAGCGTCGTTGTCATCGGCGGAAATTCCGCACAGTGTCGATCGTCTGACGATGGTATGTTTCGTGAATCCAACGAAATACGACATCATGCTGGGTGACCGAAAAGTTGGCGGCGGCGCGCAGCGCCGTGTGCGCGAAGGTATTCTCCATCAAGGAAGCCTTCATTTCGGCGGGCCACTGCCTGTGCCACGCTTCGTCATGCAAGCGGCGATATTGGAAGGCTTCCGCGCCATCATGGGTATGAAGCCTGTGACATTCACGCCAAGCCCTGAATTCTGGGGGCTGACGTTGTCGCTGCGCAGTGAACGCTACAACACCGCCGCATGGAATCGTAAGCGGTAATAATATAATAAGGAATATAATATGGTAGACAATGAACGTGAACTAGGCGAACAACCGATCGAGCAGATCATGCAAGAGCTTGGGCTGGAGAACAATGATTTGGTCGTGGCGTCCACGGAGCAATTGACACATAAGATGGTCATGAAGGCTCGCAAAGGACGTTTTCTTACGATGAACGTGCGGCTGAAAGTCCTCCACGCCCTGTGCAAAGCCAGCGGCAATAACGAATACAGGCTGGAGGATTTGTTTAATTATAGGTAAAATTGAGAGGACCACGCGGGAGGGTCACTCTCCAGAGTGACCGTTTGCGCAAAGCGCAAACAGCCATTGACACGATTTCCGCGTAAAAAACATTGATATGTTGCGACAATTGTCGCAACGGTCGCACTGGAGTGCGACCCTCCCTGTGCCATTTTGACACACTGGCACAACATTGGCACAGTTTTCATGTGAAAAACAATGGAAACTGTGCCATTTGATTTTTTGGCACGGTAATTGCTTTGTTCTTCTGTATGCACAAAAAAACGTCATAGAATGACAGAAAGGAGAACAACAATGAGCAAAGTATTAGGCATAGATCTTGGTACTACCAATTCCTGCATGGCCGTCATGGAAAACGGCGAACCCACGGTGATTCCGAACGCTGAAGGCGCGCGGACGACTCCGTCCGTCGTCGCATTCACGAAGAATGGCGAACGTCTGGTCGGCGCCTTGGCAAAACGTCAAGCTGTCACGAACCCGACGCAGACGATTTTCTCCATCAAGCGTCTGATGGGCCGTAAATATTCGGAAGTGAAAGACGAAATCGGTCTTGTCCCGTACAAAATCGCGGAAGCGAAAAACGGCGACGCACATGTCCAGATTGGCGACAAGCTGTACTCCCCGCCTGAAATCTCCGCTATGATTCTTCAGAAACTGAAGACCGATGCGGAAGCATATCTCGGCGAGACGATTACGGAAGCCGTCATCACGGTTCCTGCTTACTTCAACGACAGTCAGCGTCAGGCGACGAAAGACGCAGGCCGTATCGCCGGCCTTGATGTCAAGCGTATCATCAACGAACCGACGGCCGCTTCTCTGGCCTACGGCATGGACAAGAAGAAAGACGAAAAGATCGCTGTCTATGACTTGGGCGGCGGTACGTTCGATATCTCCATCCTGGAACTCGGCGACGGTGTCTTCGAAGTGAAGGCGACGAACGGCGATACCCACCTGGGCGGCGATGACTTCGATGAAGCCGTCATCAGCTGGCTGGTCGATGACTTCAAGAAGGAAAACGGCATTGATTTGCGTAAGGACCAGATGGCCCTGCAACGGTTGAAGGAAGCCGCCGAAAAGGCGAAATGCGAACTTTCAACGTCCAACAGCACGGAAATCAACCTCCCGTTCATCACGGCTGGCGCGGCTGGCCCGATGCACTTGAATAAGACGCTCTCCCGCTCCATGCTGGAGCAGTTGACGGAGAATCTGACGCAACGCACGGTCGGCCCATGCCGCAACTGCTTGCGCGACGCCAATTTGAACGCTTCCGAAATCAACGAAGTGATTCTGGTCGGCGGTATGACCCGTATGCCGCGCGCCCAGAAGATCGCTGAAGAAATCTTCGGTAAGACGCCGAACAAAGGCGTGAACCCTGACGAAGTCGTCGCCGTCGGCGCGGCTATCCAGGGCGGCGTCCTGAAGGGCGATGTCAACGACGTCATCCTGCTGGATGTCACGCCGCTGTCCCTCGGTATCGAAACTCTGGGCGGCGTCTTCACGAAACTGATCGAACGCAATACGACCATTCCTAACAAGAAGAGCGAAATCTTCTCCACGGCATCCGACAATCAGCCGAGCGTTGAAATCCATGTGCTGCAAGGCGAACGCCCGATGGCGCAGGATAACAAGACCATCGGCAAGTTCCATCTGGATTCGATCCCGCCGGCGCCCCGCGGCGTCCCGCAGATCGAAGTC
>JAFZIJ010000103.1 GCA_017554445.1 Victivallales bacterium | reverse complement strand
TCCCACGGCGGTTCCGGCAAACAGGCCCGCGCCGTCATCGATGGCTTGGAGGCCGACGTCGTCACGCTCGCTCTCGGCTATGACATCGACATCCTTTCCACGCAGGCGAAGCTCCTTCCCGCCGACTGGCAGGAACGCCTCCCCGAACACAGCACGCCGTACTATTCGACCGTCGTCTTTCTCGTCCGTAAAGGAAATCCGAAAGCCATCCATGACTGGGGCGATCTCGTAAAGGACGGCGTCGAAGTGATCACCCCGAATCCAAAGACTTCCGGCGGAGCACGTTGGAACTATCTCGCCGCATGGGCATGGGCGGACAGGCAGTTCAATCACGATGAAGCCAAAATCATCGACTACATGAAACAGCTTTTCCAGCATGTTCCCGTGCTTGATACTGGAGCCCGCGGTTCAACGCTGACGTTCGCCCAACGCGCGAAAGGCGATGTTCTGCTCGCATGGGAAAATGAAGCCCTGCTCGCCCTCCGCGAATATCCCAAAGAAGAGTTCGAAATCGTCTGCCCGTCCATCAGCATCCTCGCCGAACCGTCCGTCGCCATCGTTGACGTGAATATTGAAAAGCATGGGACGAAGCAACTTGCGAAGGACTATCTGGATTTTCTCTACACGCCTGCCGCGCAGGCGATTTGCGCGAAGCATTTCTACCGTGCGTCACGACCGCAAACCGTTGATGCGGCGCTTTTAGCGCCGTTCAAAGAGCTGACGCTCGTGAACATCCGCGATGAATTCGGCGGCTGGGCCAAAGCCCACGCGAAGCATTTCGCCTCCGACGCCCTCTTTGACCAGATTATCAAACGGTAGTCCCTTTCGTCTCTTTCGTCCCTTTTGTCCCTTTTCCTGTCAGTGGATACGCGCAAGCACAGTCTCATGTTCGGTATCGGCATGGCCTACGTCGGCTTGTTGATCCTGTTGCCGATGGCCGCCCTCGCCATTCGGACGGCGCAATTGTCGCCGCAGGATTTCCGCCGCGTTCTCACGTCCGCCGAAACCGTCGCCGCCTTCAAGGTCAGTTTCGGACAGGCCTTCCTCGCGGCGCTCTTCAACACAATCGTCGGGCTTCCTGTGGCATGGACACTTGCGCGTTACAAGTTTCCTGGACGCAAGTTCTTGGAACTTTGGATCGACCTTCCGTTCGCACTTCCGACCGCCGTCGCCGGCATTGCCATCTGCGGCCTCTACAGTCCGCGCGGTTGGATCGGATCCTGCCTGGAGCCGTTGGGCATCAAAGTCGCCTACAGTGTCAACGGCATATTCGTCGCGCTTGTCTTCGTTGGTATTCCATTCGTAATCCGCACGTTGCAACCGATTATCGAAAATCTTGACGTGTCCGAAGAAGAAGCCGCCGCCTGCCTTGGGGCATCGCGTTTCTATACGTTTCGACGCGTCATCCTCCCGTCGCTGAAGCCTGCGATTCTCACAGGTTTCTCCATGGCTTTCGCGCGTGGCCTCGGCGAATACGGCTCCGTCATTTTCATCGCAGGCAACATTCCGGGCGAATCGGAAATCCTGCCGTTGCGCATCGTCCACGCGCTCGAAAGCTACGATTACAATGGCGCGACGATTCTCGCCGCCGCCATGCTGCTCGTCTCCTTCATCATGCTCGCCGCCATCAACGCCCTCCAGAGGAGACACGCATGAAAGTGGTTAGTGGTTAGTGGTTCGTGGTTCGTGGTTAGTGGTTAGTGGTTTTTGAACCGCGTAGCGGTGGTAGGAACCCAGCCGTGGGTAATAAACCCACGGGAGATTAGTGGTTAGTGGCATGAAACGATAAAAAACTTTGAGTGAAAACAAGAAAATGAACAATAGCAATTCACTCACATCCATTTCGGAACCAACATGGGCGCGGCGGTTGCTCATCGCGTTCGCCTTTCTCCACGTGGCACTGCTCATCATGCTGCCATTCGCCAGCGTCATCGCACAGGCTTGCGCTGACGGACTTTCCACATTCCGCACGGTCTTCCGTTCGTCCGACACACGCCACGCCATCAAACTGACGTTGCTCATCGCGCTCTGCGCCGTTCCGCTCAACGTCGTGATCGGAACATGTCTCGCATGGGGCGTCACCCATCTGAAACTGCCAGGCAAACGGCTCATCATGGCCGTTCTCGACCTGCCGTTTTCCGTCTCGCCAGTCGTCGTCGGCCTTCTTTTCATCCTTCTGCTAGGCAAAAACAGTGCATGCGGCGCATGGCTGGAATCGCATGGAATCAAAATCATTTTCGCCTTCCCCGGCCTGCTTCTCGCGACGCTTTTCGTCACGATGCCATTTGTCGCGAAGGAACTGATTCCGCTCATGGAAGGCCATAGCCGCGACGAAGAGGACGCCGCGCGACTTCTCGGAGCAGGATGGCTGCGGATCTTCTGGAAAATCACGCTGCCCGAAATCAAATGGGGCCTTCTCTACGGCACGATTCTCTGTACAGCCCGCGCCATGGGCGAATTCGGCGCTGTCGCCGTCGTTTCCGGAAACATCCGTGGCCGCACGAACACGCTACCGCTCCATGTGGAGGCCCTCTTCCAGGATGGAGAGCTCTCCGCCGCCAGCGCCGCCGCCTCCCTGCTCGCCCTGCTCGGACTCGTATCTCTCGCTGCCAGAACCATTACCGATATTCGCAAACGCAAACGGGAGGATTCCGCTCCTGCGGGATCGTTAACCCAAACAAAATAACATGAGCATTCAAGTCAAAGACATCTATAAATCCTACGCGGGCTCACGCGTTCTCAACGGCATCTCGCTCAACGTCGATGACGGCGAACTCGTCGCCCTGCTCGGCCCGTCCGGTTGCGGCAAAACGACATTGCTCCGCATCATCGCGGGGCTTGAAGCTCCCGACCAAGGCGATGTCATCTGCGACGGCGTCTCCACGCAGGACATCCCGCCGTCCGCCCGCCGCGTCGGATTCGTCTTCCAGCATTACGCCTTGTTCCGACATCTTTCCGTCTTCGAAAACATCGCCTTCGGTCTTCGCGCGAAGCCGCGTTCGGAACGCCCCACGGAACAACAGATCAAGGAGAAAGTCGAATTTCTGCTCAATCTCATCCAGCTCGACTGGATTGCCAAACGCCTGCCATCGGAGCTTTCCGGCGGGCAACGCCAACGCGTCGCCCTCGCACGCGTTCTCGCCATCGATCCCAAATATCTTCTTCTGGATGAACCATTTGGAGCTCTCGACGCCAAGGTTCGTCTCGAACTCCGCCGTTGGCTGCGAGACCGCCATCATGATTTAGGCGTGACGACGATTTTCGTCACCCACGACCAAGAGGAAGCACTCGACGTCGCGGATCGCATCGTTCTCGTCAACAACGGCCAAATACAGCAGGCCGGTTCGCCGGACGCCCTCTACAACCATCCCGTCTCGCCGTTTGTCTGCGATTTTCTCGGCTTCGTCAACACATTGCACATCAATGGGATGGACTATTACGCGCGGCCGCATGAAATCCGCCTGTCCCGCGAATCCACCTCTGAATCGCTTCCCGTCACCGTCCGTTCCATCCGAACAGCGGGACAGTTGGTTCAAATCGAATTGGATGACATGGATGGCCGCGCCATTACCGCCGCCATCCCCCATGAGCAGTTTGACCAGCTGCAAGTCGTTCCGCAGGAACGACTTTTCGCATCTCCTATTATCAAGCGCTTATTCTAAGCCTCCCCCCCCCTCTGGGGGAGGTGCCGCGAAGCGGCGGAGAGGGTTGCCTTATTTCACAAAAATCCAATATCCCTGGCCTGGAATCATGATGTTAGTGAACACATTATAGTTCCCAGCAGTTGTATAAACGCTATCGTTCAACGCCTTGCAATACAGCCCGCCGACGGCGTTCCATCCTTTCCTCAACGTCGGGCCGACAATACCCATGCGACCGTCAAGCGACAGCGTCTGCTCCACTGGCGAATACACCCAGAAGGCTTTGCAAGGGATGAAATCACTGGCTTGCAAGTCCATCGTGGCACTATATCTCATCCCGTTCCAATCCACCATCTGGCAGGTAGTTGCAACATCCAATGCCTCGCCTTTCAATGGCGATGAGATGAAATTCCATCCTCCCTGCAACTGCCACGTGAACGACCGCTTTTCCGCTAGCAGAATCTGACGACGGAACATGAGATATTCGCCGCCGGCCCACAACGCGACGAGCGACACAATATGATCGTTGTCATTCACATCATCCGTCGAACGAAGGCCGATGTCCAAAGACTCATCCACCTCCCTCTTAAGCGAATAGATCAGCCATGAAATGGAACCATCGCTTTCCGTTCTCTCGCCGATAACACCATCCGGAGCCTGCCCCATGACGCTCGCCTCCATGCCGCTCTCACAGGCCAGATTCATGACACATGCTCCGCCGGACGTGCGCATGGCGACACCTTTCGCCACAATAGACAACTTGCCCTTCTCTCCAGGCATAAGTCGCTTGAAATCAGCCACAGCCGTCACTTTCACGCCCTCGTTGAGCGTGATTGAACGAGTCTTGCTTCTCGTGCCGACAACAACCAATGCGTCGCCCAGCCATGTCGAAAAGCTGGCCTCATGCTTTTTCCATACTATTTCGCAGTTCTCCAGCCAAGACGGTTCCTTGGTAACCGAAAGTTCGATGGTCATTGCAAGCGTTCCAGTATAACGATACTGCCAGTCCGGAGCCTCGCCATCGACCGGATACCATTCGCATGAGTTGATGTGCCGTATCTCGCCGTCGTAGCCTTCTTCATACGCGTCCGCCAACGCCCTGAACACTTCATCATCCGGCGACGCCATATACTTTTTTTTCCGTTCGGCGTTGTTGCCATACGGATAGGCGATCAGAAGATCGCCGCTGTGCAGATGGAGGGCCGCCTTGCACGGATGCTCCATACAGAAGCGCATGAATGCCGTCGTTTCAGGCACTTCCGACGCAACGTAACGCTTTACACCAGACACGAATTTAGCCGTTGGCACACTGCCGCCCGTCATCATGCCGTCGCCATTCGCGAATGTGCCGAGCAGCTGCAAGGCGCCATCTGGAAATGAACGATTTAGATCGTGTTTTTTTGCGTTTTCACGCGTTGGACTGGCTGCGGACGCACCGTCCGGATTCATAGCGGGAATGATCCACAACGCACATCTCGACAACAGCGGACGATAGACGGATTCCGTGCTGTCCAAATCCGTCACAATGTTTTCCGCCAGCCGCATCGCTGTCCATGTGCTGATCCGTTCATCCCCATGAATTCCCGCCACAACCATGAATTCAGGACAGTCGCCCTCTCCGTCAAAACAACTGAGCCTCAACGCCATGATATCGCGCCCTTCGACACTTCGCCCGACATACGCCTCCTGGCAGTATTCCGGATACTGGAGGCACAGTTCACCAAGACGCTCGTTCAAATCGTCGATCGTCCAATACACCATAGGAGTCGCCGTCCGTGTCCGAAGTTGCGGTTCCGAGCCGCCCGGCTCGCGAATCTTCGCATCATCCACGGCCTGATCCACATATCCACGAGCCGCCATGATTGTCTCTGACGGTGTATCGCCCCGCGTCGCCGTCATGCGGCTTGTCATCGACAAACCGCCGCCGCGCTCCCACGCCTCCGCCACGGCCGCCAGATCATCCGCCGTCATCGCCGTCCTGTCGAGCGAATTCAGATAGGCGATGGCCTCCGCGTTGGAAATCGAACCGTCCGCATCCGTATCCATCACCCACGCGATATCAACATCCTTCTCCACGCACCCCCAGCTGCCATCCGAAACCATGACGACCGCCCTGCCAGCTAACTCTGGCAGCGTCGCCGCCCCGTCGTCGCCACTACGGACGGCATGGCGGCTCGCGCCGTCCGTCGTCCGGATGCAAACCGCCGCACCGACCACTGGCTCGCCCGTATCCGCCCATGTCACCGTCACGACATATTGCGATGTTGCGGCACTCCGCGACATCGCAACGGCGCATTTCCGCCCGCCGCCCATACGCCCCAGCGCGCTGCAGTCGCCTAAAAATTGCATCTCCTTGGCGAAAAAAACACTCGTGCCCTCCCCTTCCTTTGGCCCCGCCGCCTGGAGATAGTCGATTCCCGCCATGACCGACGAAGAGACATAGGCCCCCTGGCAGGTCAACCGCGAAGACGCATGGCGGTTCAGAATATCCTGCGTCATCTGCCGTATACTGTAAATTGGCGGATTCCAATAGGTTTCAGCAGTCGCGCCCAGGAAGCCGACCGCACCGCCTTGAAGATTCCGAAGAAACGCCTCCCCTAGACAGGTCTGCTTATATGCATAGTTCACCGTGTCACAGCATAAACTTGCCACAAACGGAAGCCTCCCGCCGTTCGTCAAACCTGCTGCTTCAGCGCTTCGGAACGTGCCCGTCGTCCAACGATCACTTTTACCATGACCCAAATAATACACAAGCGAACAGCCGCCGTCCAACTGATCGCCAATATCCGTCCTCGTCACATTCCGCTCCGTGGCATACAACGTGTTGGCAATCGCAAACACATTGCCCCCCATCAACTTAAGTCGTTCCTCCTCCAATAGGCTCGAATCCGTCCTGTCTTCAGTAACGCCGCTCGTTCCAGCTTCATCCGAACCGATGAACACCCCCGTGCCACGCCAGTCTTCATCATCTGACTGCTCATAACTCATGATCTTCGCACAAACCGCCGACAGTTCATTGGCGGATGTCACAGACATGCGCGAGATGAACAGATCCGCATACACGTCGTCGCCATCAACCCACGCATACGGCGTATCCGTCGTCGGCGATGACACGCCTGGATAATTTGGGCTTCGGCTGATTTCCGCAGGCGGGATGTCGCCGCGATCACCGCATAACACGACATGGCTCACCTGCGAATCTTCGTAAGCCGCGCGGATATACGCCGCAAGATTCTCAACCTCACCTCCCGTCATTGACGGATAGCCCGCCACGATGACGTCGTATCCAAGCCGCTCCTTCCACGCGACGAAATCGGCCAGACAATCCGTCCATGCGTCTGGAACGATGAAAAGCATCGTCCCGATGACGCCGGGCGCCCCGCCGCCGCGCAACAAGCCGCGATTTTCAAAACGACGCTCCAAAATACGACGGAAATTCCATTCGTCATCCCGCATAGCGTACTCTTCCGCCTGCGCATCGTCTTCCGTGATTTCCGCTTCAAAACTGCGCGTCACCACCATGGCGCCTTCGTGGAAATCATAACGCATCGGATGGATGGACACCGACATGCCCTCCGCCCCGCGAATGACATACCGCTCGCCAGCCGCCACGGTCTCTGACGGATACACGCCATCGCCGCCATAGACAGATGGATCTTCCTCAACGGGAGGGATTTCCGACGTCCTCTGCAACATGCCGACGGACGGCTTCGGCGACGCGCAAGACACCGTCTCTTCCCGGATATCGACAATCCGCAGACTTGCCTTATGCCCTTTTGCCACGACGAAATCCCGTCGAATGACGGGCAACGCGGGCTTCCCTTTCTCCGCCAACGGCCACGATCCGTCCAACTGGACACGGCTGTATGTTTTGCCGTTCACGGTTTCTTCATCAACCGTGTATTCCCCCAGTTCAAAACGGAAACGCGTCCGCCCCGGAACAGCGGAAAGCAATGTCACACGATAGGCTTCCTCAACGGGAGAAATGGTTTTCTGCGCAGCTTCTTCCTGCAAAGCATTTTCCGCAATAGAATCAGCCGAAAGCGCCTCTTGCTTTTGCAATTCTTTACGATTGTTATGAACGGCGGCAACAGGCTTGCCCGAAACGTCTGCCATAGGGGCGGCATGCTTCTGCCCAAACCATTCTTTGCTTGCGAAAATGCAAAGCAGCAAAACCACTATGAGAATACCACACAAACGCTTCATATTTTCTGATACAGCCTTTTGTACGAATTTTCAAAAAACAAGAAATACAGCATGGAATACTATACTTGAGGAAGACTAATTTTCTAGAAGCCTAGTACGTGAGAAACGGAAAATACTAGCCGCCTAGCTTCTAGAGCTTCTAGAGCTTCTAGAGCTTCTAGAGCTTCTAGAGCTTCTAGAGCTTCTAGAGCTTCTAAAGCTTCTAGGGCTTCTAGGGCTTCTAGGGCTTCTAGGGCTTCTAGGGCTTCTAGAGCTTCTAGGGCTTCTAGGGCTTCTAGGGCTTCTAGGGCTTCTAGGGCTTCTAGGGCTTCTAGAGCTTCTAGAGCTTCTAGGGCTTCTAGAACTTCTAGCCTTTTAGCCTCTTTATCTCCGCCATCAAAGACTGGTTTTCACGCCGCAACCCTTCAACTTCCGCTTTCAGTCTGG
>JAFZIJ010000102.1 GCA_017554445.1 Victivallales bacterium | reverse complement strand
CTGCGGGAGAAATATGTCGGCGATTCGACACGAGCGTCCTTCAGACCGAAGACGTTCCATGAGGCGAAGTGCGGCTGGATTTGGATTGAAGGCGAAGCGGACCTGCTGTGGGAAGCCGAAGTAGGGATTCTCCCATTCGGCGTACTCACGCTTTGTCTTTGTGTTGACATGTCCAAGATGTGCTTTGTTCCACGCCTCCTGCGCGTCGATGATGTCAGAATACTGGCAGAAGGCCACAATATCGTTCTTCGCGAACTCGCCGCGCATGAGAATACGATAGGGCGTTCCAGAAAGGTGAAGGCGCACCCGAGCGTTGAGGGATAGGGCTTCAACTGACTCCTTTTCCTTGGCGGATGTAGGCGCGTCACGTACGTCATCATCGAAATCTTCGTCCTCACGTAGTTTTTTCTCCGCCCGGTTTTCCTTCCTTTCACCCTTGAGGACGCCACCAAGTTTGGGCGCACGTGCGCCGAAATGGGTTTCATCGACAATCAGCAAATCAATCTTCGCCTTGAAAATCTGTTCAAGCCAATCCTTCTTTTTTAAAAATGTCTGAAGAGTGAGGAAAACAACAAACTTCTTGCTCTTAGCTTTGATTTGGGCAATCACAGCATCATTGCGCTTGAGGTCATCCGCGTCGAGAAATGTATAGGCCTTGAAGTTTTCCGTGAACCTAACTTCATCGTTCCACTCTTGCCCAACATCTTTCTTGGCTGAGACGACGACAACCAGATCCGCACCCTCTCCGCCGTTCATCTCCTTGGCACACAAGAGTGAGGTGAAAGTTTTGCCGAACCGCATGACGGCATACATGAGAAGCGTCTTGCCGTCTCTCGGCATGTGATCCGTTGCCGCCTTGAATCGGTCAACTGCGTCCTTCTGGTTGTCGCGTGGTTTTTTCTCAATGCGGACAGGATTGGCGTCCTTTGCCGTAGCGGAGACATCGTAAACCGTGTAAGACAGATGCGATGAGGCTGCGTGACTGTCGTATCTACGAATGTCGTCAATTGCGAGATCGACGTTCGCAGAAGCTTTGTCGATATCCGTCGTGGTGGAATCGTCATCCTTTGCAAAGCGGAAAAACTCATTGGAAAAAGGGGCGCTGGGATTGCCAGAAAGTTTTTCGAGTTCCACGCGGGAAAGGTTGGACATGCCGGCTATGCGTTCGAGGTACTCGTGTACGGAATAGTCCCTGAAATACTTTCCTTCGCCAAGCGTGGCGAGCCACGATTTTACATCCGAGTCTTCTATGGGGAATCCCTTTTCGCGCCATTCCCCAATGCGAACGGCGACCGGGCGGTAAGTGTCGCCCACTTTTACGAAGCTAGGAACCGTTTTTGTAAGAAACGCGTAGATTTTCGGCTCGACAAGGCCGTGAACGATAGAATCGATGATGCTAGCGTCCATGTAGGCGCCTCCCGTCACGGACGATATCTATAAAGCGGATTGCCTCGCGCGTCTCCCAATCCAGAATGATGCTGCATTGGATGCCGTTGTGGATGTAGTTTCCCTCGCCGTAGGGACCAGAATCAGCTGCTGAGAGGCCGCGTTTGTCTCTTGCGCAGCCTTCGCAGGGCGTCTGTTTCCCGTCTCCGAGCAAATCCGTTTCCAACACATCGTGACAACTCATGGGAACGACGAACCTAAGCCCGTCCATCTGCCAGAGATTCCAGGAAATCGTCTCGGCGACATCGCGGAGAAAAGCCTGATGGGGAAATTCGGCAATGTCAGTGGATTCTATCCCATACCAACGCCACCAATAAT
>JAFZIJ010000101.1 GCA_017554445.1 Victivallales bacterium | reverse complement strand
GGGACTCGCCTTTGGATGTTGCCATTGGAAGGGAGGACGCTGTTTTTCGCCTACAACCGCGCCATTGCGCCCAATCATACGGTGGCGGTGTTTACAAGCTGAAACGATAGAATGATAAGAGTGATCTACAACCATGTGATAGATATTCCTTTAGGATAAAGGATATTCTGATGTTTGGGAGATATTTTGTCATTTGTCAAAACTGATGTAAATTATTTTTATTCTGTAATGACTGTCAGCGAATGATGATCATCGGCAAAAAGGCCTGTTGCCTGGATTTTTAGTATCGTAGGGTAAATGAAACTTGATTTTATAAAAAATACGAAACGGAACGCGATCGCCTATTTTATCAGCCAGTGCGTGGCAACCGTTTTGCCTTTTTTGCGCAAGACGTTGTTCTTGTGGATACTCGGCTCTGAGTATCTTGGGCTGAATGGTTTGTTTTTTTCCATTCTGGGCATGCTCATGCTTTCAGAAATGGGATTTGGCGAAGCGATTGTCTGCTACATGTACAAACCCGTCGCCGAAGATAACAATGAACTACTTTGCGCGTATCTGCGTTTCTTCAAGAAGGTCTATCAATTTGTGGGGGCGTTTATCTTCATCAGTGGTCTATGCGTCATGCCGTTTTTGAAACATTTCATCCATGGTCATATTCCGGCGGATGTGAATCTTTACATCCTGTATTTTATGTTCCTGTTGAAGACCGCTATTGGATATTTTTTCTTTGCCTATAGAGGATCAATTTTTGCAGCACATCACCGTGGCGATATCACGACCTATATTGGCATCGTCACAGGAGCTACGGAGTTTATTCTGTCTTGTGTGGTCTTATATCTGACACGTAATTATTACCACTATGTACTGGTACTTATTGCATGCGCGTTGCTCAACAATGTAAGCGTGATGGTAGCCTCAAGAAAATATTACCCTGAGTTGGTTCCACGTGGAAAATTGCCTCCGCAAGACATCAAACGCATTATTTCCGATGTCAAGGCGATTTTCATGCATAAGATTGGTGCGGTATTATCCAGTTCATTTGATACACTCGTTATATCGTCGTTTCTTGGACTTACGTTTGTAGCCTCATTTGGCAATTATGGACATATCAAAAGCGCCGTGGGGGGCATGGCCGGTGGGTTGTGCTATTCAATGCTTGGAGGTTTTGGCAATAAAATCTACACGGAATCCAAAGAGGAGAATTTCAAACTTCTCATGAAGGCGCATCGGCTTCTGATGTGCATCATTCTATGGGGAGGAGCTATGCTTTTAGCTCTATACCAGCCGTTTATGATTATATGGACCAAAAATGACCCGACACTGATACGTCATTTTTTAACGCCATTGCTGATGGTCATTTGGTTTTATGAGTTGCAGTCGCGTGAGACATTGCGCATGTTTAAGAATGCGGCGGCGCTTTGGCAGCCGGATAAATGGAAGTCGGTGGTCGCTGGCGTGACGAATCTGACTTTGAATCTGATATTCATCAATGTTCTTCCAAGTGAATACAAGCTGGATGGTGTCATATTGGCGACGCTTCTAACAGATATCTTCATTCAGATGCCATGGGAGTCATATGCTGTGTTTACAGCCTTTTTCGGCAAAAAAGAGGCTATTCGCTATTGGCGGCAGCAAACGGTCTATATGCTGTTAGCCATTTTGTTCAGCGGAGCTACATGGGGGGCCGCCTATGCGATACCGATAGACGGTGTTCAAGGCTTCTTTGTAAAAGGTATCGTTGCCTTCACTGTATCCTTAGGTCTTCTCTTGGCCGTGTTCCGCGAGGACGCATTATCGGTGCTGAAGAAAGTGGTTTTCCGCAAAAAGGGGGAGGCATAATAATATCATGAATGACCGTTCTTGTTCCCTTGACTTTTCAACTACAGATGGTTGAATGCTTCTGTTGTACAACACGGTGCAGTATAGAATCAAGAACCATAAACGAATAATGTTTACCAATGGAAAACAACCCCAAATTCACAATTGTCACTCCCGCATACCAGACGGAGCCGTTCATTGACAAAATGGTGGAATCACTGAAGGCGCAGACTTTTGGCGATTTCGAATGTATTCTGGTGGTTGAGGAATCAAGGGACAGGTCATTGGAACGCTGTCAGGAGATCAGTCGTGAGGACGTACGGTTCACGGCCGTTTCTTTGCCGAAAAGTGGTTCCGGTTCTGCGTCATATAATTATGGCATACGGGAGGCAAAAGGGGAGTACGTGGTGTTCGTCGATGGCGATGACTGGATTGAACCGCAGTCATTGGAGCTCTTCTCAAAGACAATAGATGCATGCGGCGGGCTTGATGTGTTGCTGACATCAGGAAAGGAAATGTTCCAGAAGGAGGACGGAAGTTTTCAGGTGACAAGGCGGTTTTCCAACATCAGCAAGGCCGATGAAGGAAAGGTCATCACAGGGCGGCAGCTGATTGTGAAAGTCGGGCGTGCGCAGAACTACCAAGTGCTCAATATATGCAGGACAGAATTTCTGCGTTCGCATGATTTGTACTTCGCGCATGGATGCCAGCAGGAAGATACGGAATGGACGCCACGCGTTTGGTTCTATGCTGAAAGAGTGAGTGCCTTGGATTTCGAATTTTATAATTATCGTCGCTGGGGCGGTTCCGTGCAGAGCGCATGTTCGCCGAAGTTGCTAATGGATTTTTCGAAAATCGTCAATATGCAATTTGATTTCCATGATACCCATGACATTCCGGAGGATGTGTTGACAGTATGGCGCAACCAATGGATTTCCATGATATATTGGTATTTCTTCAATCCTCAGTATGTCGCGAAGTTCGAACCCGATGTTCGAATAACAGCATTGGACAACGTCATGGGAGACGAGAGCAAATGGGAGCGTTTTCGTAAAATAGCCGAACGGACCAGCCTGCCCAAACGGTTGGCGATTCCGTTGGTGAAGCGCGCTGCTAAAAAGCATGATTTCCATTTGGCCGACGCCTATTTCAGGTTTTTCTATTTTCCCCTTGTCAGGATGATCATGAAATGATGACAAATCAAAAACATATTTTATTCTCAATTATTGTGCCATGTTGTGATGTGGCTCGTTATGTCGATGACATGGTGACATCCATACGGGAACAGACATACGGCGATTTCGAATGTCTTCTTATGTATGAGGAGTCAAAAGACAATACACTAGAGTTGCTTCAGAAAACAGTTGAAGTTGATAATCGCTTTAAGTTGTTTAAGGCTCCAAGAAGCGGTTCATGCTCCGTTCCAAGAAATACTGGTATGCAAGAAGCAAAAGGCGACTATGTGTTACATATTGATGGAGATGACTGGCTTGAAAGGGACTCGCTTGAGCGTTTTTCAAAAGCAATCATGGAGCATGGTGAATTGGATTTGATAGCTGCCGCTGCATCGGAAATTCGTGAACATGAAGACGGTCATCAGGAATATACATGTAAACGATTCAATTATCTTCCTGATGACGATGGAAAAGTGTTTTCAGGAAAGGAGGCTACTGTCCATATAGGTCGTTTACATGTGCTCCCATATCCTGCGACATGGCTTACTGTTTACCGTTTGGATTTTTTGCAGGCACATAAAATGGTTTTTGTGCCAGGAATTCCTGATCAAGATGAAGAGTTTGCTCCACGTGTACTGTTCTTGGCGGAAAGAGTATTGGTGATGGATTATACCTACTATAATTATCGTCGTCGTGAGGGATCGGCCATGACGTCAAGGAAAGTTAGTAATTTGCATGCTATGGCACTGGTGATGCGTTCATTGTTTGCATTCTATATGGAGCACAAGGCCGAAGTGACAACGGAGATTGCTCAGGTCTGGCAGCGTAGCTGGCTGTCGTTGTTCTTCCTGATTTTCTTTGAGCCGCGAAATCAGCGGGGGATTACAGAAGCAGTTCGTCGGACAGAATTGAGGAATCTTCTTGAAGGAGATGGACTGGCCAACTTCAAGAGCTTTATGAAACTGGCAAAATTGCCCAAACGTATAGCGGAACCGCTGATTCTTCTAGGGCGTTGGTTTACGTTGCCCGCTTGCCTTTATTTCAAATTGATATATTATCCAATGGTGAAATTAAGAGGCGTAAAATGAAAATAATGGGAAACAACAAAAAATGAATTTTCTTAATGATGAATCATGTGTGTATGGCTTTATAAACCGTTACATTGTCTCAAAAAGACAATATATTGGTATATGTTTGGGTTTTAGTGTTTAGAACTACATTTTAATAACGGAAAAGACCTGATAGTAATGAAAGAAGCCATCTTGTTTTCAATCATAATGCCTGTTTTCAATAGGAAGAAAATCGTTGACTCTTCCATTGAAAGTGTGTTGAAACAGACGTATTCCAACTGGGAATTGTTAGTGATTGACGACTGTTCCACAGACGGAACAGTAGATAAACTTGAGAAAATTTCGGCCCTCGACAATCGAGTTCGCGTTTTTCAAACTCCTGTCAATTCCGGACCATCAACAGCACGAAATATCGGTCTTGACAATATAAAAGGCGATTATGTCTGTTTCTTGGATTCAGATGACAAATTTAGTACAGATGCCTTGGAAGTTCTGTCTATGCAATGTTCATCGGATCCTGATATGGTCATCTTTGATTATGCGAATTGCAAGAATATAAATGATTACATGCAAGCGAAAAGAACAAGGCTTGAATCCTTTATTATTAACAAGAATGATATTGATAGATCTTTGTTGCCTCAGCATTTGAATGTTGTTCCACCTGACAAATACTATTCTCAGCCATATACATGGAATAAGGCTTTTAAGGCAAATATCCTAAGACAAAACAAAATACATTTTGATGACAAAAAAAGAATGTGGGAAGATGGTGAATTTGTTATCGCCTGCATGGCAAATTCAAGACAAATTATTAGAATCAACAATTTTTTAATATATGTGGATGCGGCCAATCCCAAATCGAATGACCATCTTTCTCAGGGATATGATCGTAATCTAGCTGAAAACTTTTTAAAACAGTATAAGAAATTGCTTGGAAAATGGGGCAATAAATATGATTTTTTCTCAGAATATGCGATTCGAAGAAACTATAATTCCTTTTTCTTTGTGCTTGTTTTGACGGCGATGAAAGATTCACAGGGGCGCCGTGCTAAAATTATCAATGTCCTTAATGATATGGCTGCACAAAAAGTCATGACTATGGCCAAGCCATTGACTTTCATGGAAAAAATTTTACGTCGATTCCTTTTGGGAAAACACGTGTATGCTGCTTATGTGACATTGTGTATATATGCATTGTGCAAAAATGCATATGGACGATTCAAGAATGTCGTCTGCTCCATTTATAAAAGAGAAGAATAATGATGGATAATGTTGATATAACGGTAATGCAATAGGATAGGCGTTGTAAGGGCGTTGATTTATAGCGAATGACAACGGTGCCGCTGGATGATGTGGATGGGATATTAACCGAAAGCAGTTTGTTAGGTCCGCGACTGACCTTCAGAAAATGGTTTGAGCCATCCGAAAGAGTCATTTGCGCAACATATCCATAATATGGAACAATAGGCAGTTCAACATCGTTGTCTGTTGAATTGCCATCAAATGTCATTTGCAATACATTGATTTGTGGGCGGGACAACTTGATATTGATTGGGTGAGAAGAGATTGCTATATCACCACGCTCTAAAACATCAGAAGATAAATCGTTCATAAGGTAATGACACTCATTTGTTTCTGTGGATTGATAATCTTTTAGCATCTGATTTCTGAATAAATTTACCGCATAAGTGTAACCGACATTGACAAACCATGCAAAGGCGGCACCAAACACCACCATCCAACACCAATAACGTGTGCGCTTGTATGAATGGTTTACAAGTTCAGCGAGAGACAATCCGCCGCCAAATGCAAGAAAAGCAGTTGCTGGAGCAAAGAAACGCCATGGAAATTGGATAAAATCCAATGGTTTGAATATACCTTCCCATGCAGGCATATCAGTTGACATTAAGAGACAAGCAACACCGGCAATCAGCATCATGTCACAAAAAACTCCAGAAGATGTTCGCCTAGAGGCTGGTAGGCGGAATCGTTGCAATGAAACTATAGTCAGCATTGTTCCAATGCCTGATGGCATCCATGGAACAATCTTGCTGTTGGGAATTTCAAGGAAAAGTTTTATAAAAGGTATGGTACGTCCGGCTGTGTATACTTCTCGAGTCGTCTCTGCTCGAAAAGTGAAGTGAAGGATTTGTTCTAGCATAGGAACAATACATGCTGCACTGATGAGGATCGCAGGAATTGTAGACAAGGCAAGATAAAGAATACGTCTGGGCTCTTGGAGAAAGCGGACGAAATTCAGCAAACAGAAAACTGTGCAGATAGCGCCTGCCAGTAATGGTGAGAGACGATGTGCACATAAAAGGCCAGCAAACCCAAACGAAAGATAGAAAAAATTGCGCGGATTTCCTAATATAATTTCATATAGTCCAAGAAGGATCCATGGCATGAATACAAACATGGAAAATTCGCCAACGGCGGCTCTTGTGAAAATATTGATTGCTAAATAACTGCTCCATGTATAAAGAATAGCCACGGTAAAGGCCCCAAAATGATTCTTGGATATCTTCCAGGCACAATAATAAGCACCGATTGCAGTTGCGTAAACAGTAGTAATTATTATAAGTTTATAGGCAAATATTATACTGAAACCGCATTTCATTGCTAATACTGCAGGATACAAAAATATATTGGGATAGAACAAGCCTGTCCCATAACCATATCCATGTTTTGCCTCGTGATTAATCATGGATGGAAATTCTCCTAGATTTAAATTGACTTCCATCGCATGTAATCGAGTAAGGTGATAGGTAAGATCATGATGACCCGGATAGGGGATACCAGGCATTAATAGTGGTGTCAAACCCAAAAAAATCAGACAGATTAATAGCCAAGGATAGAACTTGCGAGGAGTGAGGCGCACATAGAAAGCATTAATTTGCCTTGTTGTGAAATTAATAATATTCATGTTGAATAGATAAATTTGGGAATAGGATTCTAAAATGAGGATATGATTGAATTTGATGCCATAGCCATCATATGGAAATTATTCGTTGATTTTATTTCAGTAACGTTCCTAGGTCGTGGTTCTGGCGGCCGGCGTTGTAGATTTCATGAAGTTCATCAACGGACATGCCGCGGTTCCAGAGGGCGAAATCGTCAATGTCGCCTTGGAGATTATAACGGTAGGCGGCAGAACCATCCTGACCGATATTCCATGTCATTCCGCTTTCGAGGTTTGCGTCTTTAATGCTGCCATCAACAATCCAGTAGAATTGGCCGTCCGGCTGGCCTTGGCAGAAGCAGACAACGCCTTCAGGTGTGACCGTGACGGCGTAGAAGACCCATTCATCGGGTGTGATGTCGTAAACACCCATGTCCGTGCGATGTGTGTCATGCCAACGGCCGAAATTGAAATGGACGCCCGGATTCGTGGGATTGTTGATGTTGCGTGCGCCGCAGATGACGAAGCCTGGCCGTGCGCCGCTCCGCCAGTCCTTGTTGCTGAAGATGGCCGGATTACCGACATGTGTCGGCGGGAGACGAACCCACATGGTGGCGGTGAAGTTGTTGCCGTTCTCCAACTTAAGATATTCTGTATTCTTTAGAATAATGCATTCTCGGACGTTTTCACCGCCGGGGATGCGGAGGCATTTGCCGAGCTTGCCGCCATCCACGCCCGATTTGATGTTCTGTCCGACGACGGCGATTTCAAGGCCGTTCGGTGCGACGTTGACAGGCGTCTCCGTGTCAAACGGCAGATAGGCGAGAAGGCCTTCCTTCAACGGACGACGCTGGATTTTGGATACTTCCGTGCCGATGACATGTCCGTCCAGATTCAACGGTTTGACATCGACACCGAAATGGGCCAACGCCGTGACAGGCATGTCATAGTTGCGGGGGAGCCCCGGCAGAGTGCCTTGCGTTATGTGCTTGCCGACCATGAGGATGGGAATCGTGTTGGCATGGCCCCCGAGCATGCCGTGGCTCTTACCGTAGCCGCCGTGGTCACTGGTGATGAGAATCAGCCAGTCTTCGTTGGCGAAATTCGGTCGTGCGGCAATGGTGTCGAGCAGCTTGCCGATGATGACATCAGTCTCCATGGCGGTGTTGATGTATTTCTGGCTATGAGGGTAGAAGCCGTCTGAATGGCCGCTGTGATCGACTTCGCCGATGAAGAACAACACGGCGTCCGGACCGCCATCGGGCGAAGCGTAGAGGTTACACAAGTAATCGCCGTTGTCTGGATCCTTCCCTTTGCGGAACGGGACATCTGGATGTTTGGCGGTGTCTTTGTTTTCGCCCCATGAATAAAGGAACTGCGTCTTGTAGTGCTGTGGCGATGTGGCGAGACGGGCCAGCCAGGAAGGCCATTCTTCGAAATTACCATCCTTCGTCTGGCCGTTTTTGAAGACTTTGTGCTTTGTGGCGGTCACGCCTGTGGCAATGGCCGCGTGGTTCGGCGCGCTGTTTGGGCGGGCGTCTTCGAGATTATAGCCAGTCAAAGTGAACGCGCCGTTGTATCCGGGCTGCCATTTGCCTGCGCGGAGCTTTTCAAGATTGGGCATGGGGATGTTGTCGTAGGCGTCTGCACGCATGCCGTCGATCATGATAATCAACGCCTTGGGCTGAAGCTTTTCCTGTGACAGCAACGTAATGCCGCCTAAAAAGATAGACAACGCGAGAAGGCATTGGATGGATTGTTTCATAGGAAAAATACCTGTATTAGTAAGTGTATTCTATTTCAGCAACACCGAGAGCGGCTGGCCTTGTTTGCCCGCTTCGAAAATCTTGCGGAGTTCCGGAATGGAGAGGCCGCGGTTCCAGAGGGCGAAATCATCGACGTCGGCCTGGATGTTGAAGCGGTAATTCGTGGTGCCGTCCTGTCCGATATTCCAGTTCATGCCGCTGTTGATGATGGCGTCTTCCACATCATGCACCATCCAGTAGAAATGGCCGTCCGCCTTGCCTTGGCAATAGCAGACGACGCCTTCGGCCGTGATGGAGATCGCGTAGAAGCTCCACTGATCCGCATCGACGTCAAACGTACCCATATCCGTGCGTCTGGTGCCCGCCTTGCGGCCGAAATTGAATTTGAAACCAGGCTCATGGACGCCATCCGTCTGGGCCGCGCCGCAGAGGACGAAGCCCGGCTGCTTGCCGTCCCGCCAGTCTTTGTTGCAGAGGATGGCGGGATCGCCGACTTGTTTCTTGGGGACGCGAACCCACATCGCGGCGGTGAAGTTGTTGCCGTTCTCCAGTTTGAGATTTTCCGTCCCTTTCAGAACGATGTATTCGCGAACGTTTTCGCCGCCTGGAATGCGGAGGCATTTGCCGAGCTTGCCGCCGTCAACGCCGGCTTGAATCTTGTCGCCGATTGTTTCGATGGCGAGACCGTTCGGTGCGACATTGGCAGGAACTTCCGCGTCGAACGGAAGATAGGCCACAAGTCCTTCGGATAACGGACGTTGAGGCAGATTGGAAACTTCCTGACCGACGACTTTGCCGTCAAGATTCAACGGTTTGACATCGATCCCGAAGTGAGCCAATGCGGTGACGGGAAGATCATAGCTTCTGGGAATGCCGGGGATGACGCCCTGTTTGACATGCTTGCTGGCGACGAGAACAGGCACGGTGTTGGCTGTGCTGCCGTACATGCCGTGGCTCTTGCCGTAGCCGCCATGGTCGGCGGTGACCGATATCATCCAGTCTTCCTCCGCGAACGTGGGGCGGGATGCGATGGCGTCCATCATTTTGCCGATGTAGGCGTCACTCAAAGCGATGGTCTCATGATATTTATTGCTATGCGGATAGAAGCCTTCTCCATGGCCGCCGTGGTCGGGCAGGTCGATGAAGTACAGAATCGCGTCTGGTGCTTCGGGCGTGGCGAGCAGCTTGGCGAGATAATCGGCGTTGGCGGCATCGGTTCCATGATGGAATTCGACGGCCGGATGCTTGGCGGTATCGTTGTTTTCGCCCCATGAATAGACGTAAAGGGCCTTGTAGTTTTTGCCGGGCATGGTGGCGACGCGTGCAAGCCAGCTGGGCCATTCGGCGTAGTTGCCGTTTTTGGTGTCGCCATTGTTATAGACTTTTGTCTTGGCGGCGGTTACGCCTGTGGCGATGGATGCGTGATTGGCCGCGCTGGAGGGACGTGCGTCTTCAAGATTCCAGCCGGTGACGGAGCATGCGCCTTTGTAACCGGGCTGCCATGTGCCGTTGCGGAGTTTGTTGATGTTCGGGATGGGCATGTTGTCCATGGCGTCTGCGCGGAAACCGTCGAGCATGATGAGCAGGGCTTTCGGTTTGGGTTGAGCGTAAGTGACGTTACCGCAGAAGGCTAGGAGGACGACGACGCAGGCCGTCAGACGGATGATGGTGGAAAAGGCGTTTGTTTTTTTGTTCATGACTGTCTCCATATTATTAAAGGTAAAAATAACTCAATAAAAGGAAAATAGCGCAGTTTTTGAAAAACTCAATGCAGAAAGCAAAAATATTTTTTATGAAACAGAGGCCAGGCAAGCCCATGGGGCAGAATGCCATGAGTTGCTGATTGAAAAAAACAGGTTAATTTATATAGTGGATGAATGGCTTTGCCATTGGATTGGTTGGACTTTTTCCTGTCGTGATGGGCAGGATGAATCATATTGGATGGTTGGATTGGAATGAAAGAGAAGTCTCATTTCGGGACGCTGTGGGCGTCTATGTGGAATCGCGGTTATGGGGCGGAACGGCGTGTGTTCGCTGCTCTTGAACTGCTGTTCTTTCCGTTGAGCCTGATAACGGTGTTCATTCTCCTGCCGTTGCAGATTGTCGCAAAGCATCTGGCGGTGGAAATACCGAACGGTTATCTGCTTGCGTTCCATATTCTTCTGTCTGCGGCGATTGGATACATCACGAATTATATCGCCCTGCAGATGCTGTTCAAGCCGTTTGAACGCGATGGACGGCATTGGTTGTCCATCTGCACGTTGGGCTATTGGAAACAAGGGCTTGTGCCGAAGAACAAAAAATCCATTGGAGTGGAAATTGGACGGCAGATCGAAACAAAGCTGTTGCCGCCTGAAAAACTGGCGGATGAAATTTGTTCTGCCGTGTCGAACATCTTGTCGGGACGGAAGATAACGGATGACGTCCGGCAATTGGTTGCAAAGTTGGTTGACGAACATCGTTGTGAGATTAATGTCTTCCTTCTGGAAAAAGGCGAATATCTGCTGGATTCCATGCTTGAGAAATACATCACGCGGGAGACGGTGAGAGATTTTCTACAGAAGACTGTCATTCCGCGTCTGAACACGCCGAACTTTCGTGAAATGGCGGCGGAAGCTGTTCTGGCAGAAGTAGAAAGGCATTCTGCCGAAATCACGGTCCTGCTTCAGCAGGAGATTCGCGTGATGGCGAAAAAATATTGCGAAAAGATGTCGGGCAGCATGGGGCTCATGGCGTTGATGGGCATCAATCCGTCGAGCATGGTTGATAAAGTTTTGGATTCGCTGGATTGGGATGTCGTGGAAAATCGCATCAAGGAGAAGCTTCATTCGGAGAAGACGAAGCAATATGCGGATGTCATGTTGTCGCAGATGTTTAAGCGTGTTGATTTGTGGCTGGAAAGCACTGAAAGCGATGAAGGATTGGTTTTGCTGACAACTGAAATACGCAATGGGCTAAGAAAAAAAGGCAGGGTATTATTGCAGGAAAATGTACCGTCATTGATTGATCAAATGATTGGATATGAACCATTTTGGAAATGGTTAGACGAAAAATTATTGCCGACAATGTTGCCAGTTTTGGAGCGCATGATCCGTGAGCAAGGCCATGAGGTCGTCATGGGCAAACTACGGTTGGCGGAACGCGTGTCCGAGGCGGTTGATCGGCAGGATACACGTCAGTTCTATGAGATGATCAATACGTTGGCCGCTCAGCATCTTGGTGCGATTCAGGTACTTGGCTATCTGCTTGGTGGTATCATAGGAGCATTGCAGTTATTAGCTTAAAGCCAAAAGCTTAAAGCTGAAAGCAAATTCAACAAAATGGTTTTATATAAATAAACAGGAGCAAAAATGGCACAGGAATTTATCTTTGAAATGTTGGGGATGTCCAAAATGTATGGTGACAAGGTCATCCTGCAGAATTTCAATCTGTCGTTCTATTACGGCGCGAAAATCGGCATCGTCGGCGAGAATGGTGCGGGTAAATCGACGTTGCTTCGCATCATGGCGGGCATAGACAAAGATATTCAAGGTGAAGCGAAAATCCTGAAGGGCTATCGCGCATTGCTGGTTCCGCAGGAGCCGAAGCTGAATCCGGAGAAGACCGTGCGTGGCAATCTGGAGGAGGCCATGGAGCCAATCCAGAAGATGATTGAACGTTATGACGAAGTCATGGCGAAGATGGGTGATGAGATGTCGGATAAGGAGGCGGAGAAGCTCAATGATGAGTTCGATTATCTGCAAAACGAAATCGACCGTTTGGATGGCTGGAACATCGACCATCTGCTGGATGTCGCGAGTTCCGCTCTTGTCCTGCCGCCTGATGACGCGGATGTGACGAAGCTTTCCGGCGGCGAGCGCCGCCGTGTCGCCTTGTGTAAGGCGTTGCTGGCGAAGCCTGATCTGCTGTTGTTGGACGAGCCGACCAACCATCTCGATGCCGAAACGATCACATGGCTCGAAAAGACGCTGCGCGAATACGAAGGCACCGTTATCATCGTCACGCATGACCGTTATTTCTTGGACAACATCACGAAATGGATTCTGGAAATCGAAAATGGCCGTGGCATCCCGTTCGAAGGCAATTACAGCAGCTGGCTGAAACAAAAGCAGGAGATTTTGCGCGTCATCGAAAAGAAAGAGACGGCGCGGCAGCGGATTCTTGCGCAGGAATTGGAATGGATCAACAGCACGCCGGCTGGCCGTTTGAAGAAGAATCAGGCCCGCGTCAACCGCTATGAAGAATTGGCGGGACAGAAGTTCGAACTCAAGCAGGATGACATCACCATCCAGATTCCGCCGGGTCCGCGTCTTGGCGATCGTGTGTTGGAAGTCAAGGACTTATGCAAGAGTTTCGGTAATCGTAAACTGATTGACCATTGCAGTTTCACGTTGCCGCGTGGTGGTGTCGTCGGCGTGATCGGTCCGAACGGCATCGGCAAGACGACGCTGTTCAAAATGATTGTCGGGCAGGAGCAGCCGGACAGCGGTGAATTGAAGCTTGGCGAGACGGTGCAACTGTCGTATGTCGATCAGCATCGTGATGCATTGGATGATTCGAAGACCGTCTATGAAGAGGTCAGCGGCGGTAACGAAGAGATTCAGCTGGGCGACCGCCGTATGAATTCGCGTGCGTATCTGTCCCGTTTCAACTTCCGTGGCCCGCAGCAGCAGAAACTCGTCGGCAAGCTTTCCGGCGGTGAACGGAACCGCGTCCATCTGGCGAAACTGCTACGGACAGGCGGCAATCTGCTGCTGTTGGACGAACCGACCAACGACTTGGATGTCAACACGATGCGTGTTTTGGAAGACGCGCTTTGCGCGTTCCCCGGCTGCGCGATGGTCATCAGCCACGACCGTTTCTTCCTGAACCGTATCTGCACGCATCTGCTTGTTTTCGAAGGACATGGAAAAGTCACATGGTTTGAAGGCAACTATGAGTCGTTCGAAGAGCGTGTGTTGAAGTCGGACAGCGACTTCTTCCTCCACAGAAGATAGTGGTTATTTTCTGGAAGTTCTGGAAGTTCTGGAAGTTCTGGAAGTTCTGGAAGTTCTGGAAGTTCTGGATGTTCTGGAAGTTCTGGAAGTTCTGGAAATGTTGCGAATCCAGCGAATCCAGTAAATCCAGTAAGTCCAGCCACTAAGTATTGCTTTAAGCTTTCAGCTTTAGGCTTTTAGCTCCGCGAAAGCGGCAGCGTGGCGGCGGGCGATGGCGTCCGCCGCGAGAATCTCGTCAAGCGTTGTGGCGGGAAGCGACGCGTCTTTTTCAAGCGTCGCGCGGACGATGGCGGGAATGCAGTCGAATGGGATGTCGCCGTCGCAGAACCGTTGAACGGCGACTTCGTTGGCGGCGTTGAAGACGGTGCCTGCCGCGCCGCCGTGTCGCATGGCCTCGCGGGCGATGTCCAACGCCGGAAAACGTTGCGTGTCAGGCTTTTCAAATGTCAAATTCAATGATTGGGAGAAATCCATCGGACGCGCGACGGACGGGATGCGTTCAGGATAGTTGAGACAGTAGTGAATCGGAAGGCACATGTCGGGATAACCCATTTGCGCAACGATACTTGCATCTTTGAATTCAACCATCGAGTGAATGATGGACTGCGGGTGGATGACGACTTCCACCTGCGGTTCCGTCATGCCGAAAAGCCATCCCGCCTCGATGATTTCAAGTCCTTTGTTCATGAGCGTCGCGGAATCGATCGTGATTTTACGGCCCATGTTCCACGTCGGATGCTTCAACGCCTGCTCGGGTGTGACGGTTGCCAAATTGATGTCCGCCCGTTTGTGAAACGGGCCGCCGGAGCATGTGAGAATGACGCGGCTGACGGAATCGGCGGGATGCTGGTCGATGCATTGGAAAATGGCGCAATGCTCGCTATCGACGGGCAGTAGTTTGGAACCGCTTTTTTTGCACGCTTCCGTGACGATGGCGCCCGCCATGACGAGCACTTCCTTTGACGCGAGCGCGATGTCCTTTCCCGCTCGAATGGCGGCTAATACAGGTTTCAGACCAGCGGTTCCGGAAATGGCACAAAGCACGATATCGACGTCGCTTGCGGCGACGGCATCGCACAATTCATCTTGCGAATGAAGGACTTGTGTGTCGTTTGGAAGCCGTTGCGACGACACATCGCCTTCCGCATAGACCCATGATGGACGAAATTCATCCGCCTGTTCGGCGAGCCGTTGGACGTTCCGTCCGGCGGCAAGGCCGATGGCATGGAAGCGTTCGCCGTTGTTGCGCAACACTTTGAGCGTATTGGTTCCAATGGAGCCAGTGGATCCAAGAACGGCGACATTCTTCATGGCTTGACCTCTCCGAAACGGCGTTGACGGGAGCCGAAGGCGGCTAAAGCCTTTTGGAATTCCGCTTCGTCGAAATCCGGCCAGAGGACATCCGTCACATATAATTCCGCGTATGAAAGTTCCCAAAGGAGGAAGTTGCTGATACGCATTTCACCGCCTGTGCGGATAAGCAAGTCCGGATCCGGCAAGTCCGGCGCGTACAGGTAGTTGTGAAATTCCTCTTCCGTGACTTTCTGGTTAGCTGGACGATTTTTGTCCGCAAGGATGGCGTTGACGGCGTCGATGATTTCAGCACGGCCACCATAGTTGAGGGCGATGGTAAACGTCAGTTTGTTGTTGTTGGCCGTTTTTTCACAGGCGCTTCGAATGGCTTCCTGCGCGGCTTTCGGCAGTCCGTCGATGCGGCCGATGGTGTGAAGACGAATGCCGTTTTTCATAAGATCGGGCATCTTGTCCTTGCAGAATTTTGGAATCAGATTCATGAGAAATGAAACTTCCGCGGCGGGACGCTTCCAGTTTTCCGTGCTGAAAGCATAGACAGTGATGTATTCAACTCCCGCGTTACCAGCCGCTTCCAGCATTCTCGTGATGCTTTTCGCGCCTTCCAGATGCCCTTCCGTGCGGATTTTGCCGCGTTGCTGCGCCCAACGGCCGTTGCCGTCCATGATGATCGCCACATGGCGTGGAATTGATGCTGGCATATTCGTCTCGCTTGATGTAAAATGGTGATGAGTAAAATAATATGGTTAATATAGCATTCCCAACGGTATTTGCATGGATTTGCATTTATGACCGTCGATGACTTTTTTCCCTGTCTGATGCAATAAAACCGTGGAATCGCGTTTATAGAGTGTTGTCTGAATCGTCAAAAGAAGCGAAATACCAATGGAGACCATCATGAAAATCAGAATCGCATTGCTTTGCGCCGTTTGCCTGAGTTTGAGTTTGCTGGCTGAAGATGATGAATTGAAGGATTTTGTGAAAATCCCGACGAATCAAGAATTTACGTTTGCCAATCCGCTTCGCTCACAAGGCGGAGCGTTGCGCATGGAAAAAGAACAGGGCGAGAAGTCGCCAATCGCGGAAGATTACTGGCTAGCGGTCTATCCTGTGACCAACGGCGATTATGCGGCATTCTGCAAGGAGACGGGACATAGAGTTCCAAGTTATTGGGACGGAGGAACTTTCCCAAAAGGAAAAGAGAAGCATCCTGTGCT
The DNA here is from genome assembly GCA_017554445.1 of Victivallales bacterium. GTDB lineage: Bacteria > Verrucomicrobiota > Lentisphaeria > Oligosphaerales > Oligosphaeraceae > UBA1407. The sequence continues at coordinate 2,126 of JAFZIJ010000101.1, read as the reverse complement.
CGAAGTATCCTACAATGATGCGAAGGCCTATTGCGAATGGTACGGCAAAACACGCCCAGGCTGGACATTCCGCCTGCCGACGGAAGCGGAATGGGAGAACGCGGCATCCGGCCCGAATCATCAGACCTATGCATGGGGCAACGAGTCGCATGTGTCGATAAAGGAAGGACTTGTCATCGCTCGGTTCAATTTCAACGGCGTTGTCGCTTCCGCCTATCTGAAGAAGGATCCCAATCGGACGGTTACGTATTACCATGAAAAATCGACGCGCAAAGGCGAACAGCAGGCATTGAAGGATGTCATCAGCGTCACGGCGAACGGCGGCGTCAGGGGATGGGTCAACCATAAGGAATGGACTGGTTTCATCTATACGGATTTGTTTAGGGATTTGTCGGCCGTCGGTGGTTTCACAACGCCTGTTGATTATTATCAAAAAGGCAAGAACGCCTACGGCAATTATGACATGTGTGGAAATTGTTGGGAATGGACATCTTCCGTCATCAAGGCGACGAATGGCGCTGAAAGCGGGAAAGATGTCAACGCCATCCGCGGCGGTTCATGGTACGCCAACATGCGCTCCTGCCAGGCCACATTCCGCGGAGAAGGGCGCAGGCCTGATGGCTGCTACAACACGGTCGGCTTCCGTCTTGCCGCAACACCGAAGAAGTGAGTCTTCCATGCCAGCCTTGCAGAAATGGCGAATGGCTAGTATGTTATGAGTCATGACGATTTTTCTTGTATGTAAAAAGGACATGGCTTGATATGGAACAATACGATGTATTAGTGGCTGGGGCAGGATGTGCGGGGCTTTGCGCAGGGGTGCAAGCGGCGCGTGTATTGGGGGCAGGGCGTGTCTGTCTGGTGGAGAAAAACGGAATTTGTGGTGGCACGACGACGATCGGCGGCATCAATTTCCCCGGCATCTTCCATGCATGTGGACGGCAGGTCATCAGCGGCATCGGCTGGGAACTGGTCGAGCAAACGCGTCGTGAAAGCGGAAATCCTTTGCCGGATTATCTTTATGAATATCCAACGACGCGTCATCATCCAGAGTTCCATATTCGAATTGATGCGACTGTGTTTGCCGCATTGGCGGACGAATGGCTGCTGGCGGCGGGAGCCGTTGTGAAATACCATACGATGATCGGGGCCGTTCGTGACTGGCAGAACGGCCATTTGGTGACGCTGTGCGGGAAAGACGGCTTGTATGATGTTGGCGCAAAAGTCGTTATCGACTGCACGGGCGATGCGAATCTTACCAAGATGGCAGGGGCGAAAGTGAATGTCATGGACGTCTGCCAGCCTGGCTCAGCTTGTTGCTATGCAGTTGGATATGATTATGGGACGCTTGATTTTGAAGCCATTCAGTGGAATTTTGAAGAGGCTGTGAAGCGTGGAGAAATCCAATACGACGACTGCGGTTGGGGCGCTTTTGGCACGGCGTTTCTGAAGAAGCACGGGCACAACGCGAACCACATCAACGGCATCAATGCGGGAGATTCGGAAGGACGGACGCGGATTGAAATGGCAGGCCGTGCGTCGTTGATGCGGCTGTTCCGTTTTCTGAAAAAGCAGAAAGGTTTCGAAAATCTGGAGTTCAAGGTGGTCGCGGCCGAATGCGGCGTTCGCGAAACACGTACCATTCAAGGACTTCAGACAATTACGGTAGAGGACTATGTGTCAGGCCGTGTTTTCGACAATGCCGTCTGCTATTCCTATTATCCAATTGATTTGCATGACACAAAACTGCGGCTGGTCAATCAGAAAGTCGAGGAAGGACGCGTACCGACTGTGCCATTGGGAGCGTTGATTCCCAAAGGGTTGTCGAAGTTTCTGGCGGCGGGGCGCATCATTTCGTCCGACCGTTTGGCGAATTCGGCCTTGCGTGTCCAGGCGACGTGCATGGCGACAGGGCAGGCGGCTGGCGCCGCCGCCGCGTTGGCCATTCAGCATCATTGCGAACCATCTGACGTGGATATGGATGAGTTGCGGCACGTTTTGCAGGAGAATCACGCAATCGTACCAAAGCTCTAGAAAATCTAGAAGCTCTAGAAAATCTAGAAATTTTTGAAGCTCTAGAAACTAGCCTATAAGCCATTGGTCATCAGCCTTTAGCCGCACGAAGC
>JAFZIJ010000100.1 GCA_017554445.1 Victivallales bacterium | reverse complement strand
GTAGCGGAACTTCCTTACAGGTATTACATTTAGTAAATTCGCAACAATTGGAAACCATCAAGCATAAGGAACTGCATCATGAAGAAAATTCTGTCCGTATTCATCATCACTGCGTTCGCCATGTCCCTTCTTGTCTCATGCGGCAAGCAAAACGGTAGTGAGAAAACCAAGCTCCGCTTCTACACGGGCGGTGAATCAGGCACTTACTACGCTTTTGGTTCCGTCATCGCGCAACACGCCACGAACAACGCGGGCGTTCCCGTCGTCGGTCTCGCCGGCAATGGCTCTCAGGTCAACATCATGGCCATGGAAGAACGGCTCGCCGAACTCGCGTTCTGCCAGTCCGACGTCATGGCCTATGCCTACAACGGCACGAGCACCTTCGCGAATACAGGCAAGATCGACTGCTTCTCCACGCTTGGCGCGCTCTATGTGGAACAAGTTCAGATTGTGACCCTAAATCCTGAAATCAAGTCTGTTGCGGATCTGAAAGGCAAAGTCGTCTCCATCGGCGCGGCTGGTTCGGGCGTCTATTTCAACGCCATCGACATTCTTGGCGCGTACGGCATGACTGAACAGGACATCAAACCCACCTACCAGTCCTTCGGCGACAGCGCCAACGCGTTGAAAGACGGCAAGATAGATGCTGGATTCATCGTCGCCGGCGCCCCCACGACGGCTATCACCGACCTTGCGACCAGCAAGAAGGTCTATCTCGTCTCGCTTGACAAAGCGCACATTGATCAGTTGATCGCCAAATCACCCTACTACACGCCCGCGACTATCGCCAAATCCGTCTATAACCTTGATACGGATACACTTACCGTCGGCGTCGGCGCCGTCCTGCTCGTCCGTGACGACATTCCCGCGGATACCGTTTACGCCCTCACGAAGGATATTTTTGACAACGCCGCATCGCTCGTCTCCAGCCATGCGAAATACGCGGAAGTCAATCTGGAATACGGCGCGTCCATCAAAACTGTCCCATATCATCCCGGTTCGGCTAAGTACTTCTCCGAGAAAGGCTTCACTGTTCCTTCAAAATAAGCTGTTCCGTCGTTTCCAAGCGTCATGTCCGAACAAGAGAAAGACACCCTATCCACCGAGAATCTGGACGATGTCATGCGGAAGTATGACAAGGAATCCAATATCCGCGTGTGGAAAGGCTGGCCGGAAAATGTCATCTCCATCCTGCTGGCGTTGTTTTCCGCTTATTGCATCTACATGACGCTAGTCTCCACGGCATTGCCGGAAGTGCGGCTGTCGCTGTTCCTCTGTTTCGTCACGCTGGCGGGCTATCTCGTTTTCCCCGCGCGGCGGAAACATGTGCGGCCCAACTACATGCCGTGGTACGACATCTTGCTCGCCGTCGTCGGAGCGGGCTGTTTCCTCTATCACGCCATGGACGCGATGCGCATCATCAAAATGATGGGGCGAATCGGCCCATGGCAGATAGCCGTCGGCGTTGTCGGGCTGATCTGCCTTGCGGAACTGTGCCGTCGTTGCGTAGGTGTTCCGATTCTCATCGTCGCGGGGCTTCTTCTCATTTATACCTTCTATAATAAATTCTCCTACGGCATGCCCTTCGGCATCGCGCTGCGGGACATCACGAACACGCTGTTCTATTCGGCGTCCGGTGTCATCGGAACTCCTGTCAACGTGTGTTTTACGTACATTGTTCTGTTTATCATCTTCGGTGCGTTTCTGGAACGGACTGGCATCGCTGGATTCTTCATCGCCTTCGCGAACCGTATTGCGGGACGTTCCAGCGGCGGCCCTGCGAAAGTCGCCGTCATCTCCTCCGCGTTGTGCGGCATGGTTTCCGGCTCATCCGTCGGAAATACCGTCACGACAGGCGCCATTACGATTCCGATGATGAAAAAGACTGGCTACAAGCCCGAATTCGCGGGTGCTGTGGAAGCCGCCGCTTCGACAGGCGGCCAGATAATGCCGCCGATCATGGGCGCCGCCGCTTTTCTCATGGCGGAATACATGGGGCTGCCCTATGCGCAAGTCGCCTTGAAGGCGATCATTCCCGCCCTGCTCTATTTCACAGGCATTTTCATCGCCGTCCATCTGGAAGCCAAAGCATTGAATCTCAAGGGGATATCCTCTTTGGAACTACCCAAATGGGGCTATCTCGCCAAAAACTGCTATCTCATTCTTCCGCTTGTACTTCTGATATGGCTTGTCTCCACGGGAGCCCGCACGATGGCGTTCTCCGCCGCCATTTCCATCATCGCGGCGTTCGTCGTCGGCTTCATCAACCATCTCTTCACTGAATACGCAGCCCACAAGGAAGAAAACTTCATTCAGACGGCGAAACAATCCGTTGTCGATTCAGGCGTGAACGCTTTTGATGCTCTCGTGGCGGGTTCGAAAGGCGCCATCACGGTGGCCGTCGCATGCGCCATTGCAGGTGTCATCGCGGGATGCATCACGACGACTGGACTGGCCTCCATTCTCATCAACACCATCGTCCGGCTGGCCGGCAACGCCACCATCATTGGTTTGGCCCTTACGATGTTGTGTTGCATTGTCTTAGGCATGGGAGTGCCCACGACCGCCAACTACTGCATCATGGCCTCCACCTGCGCGCCGATTCTTATTCAACTAGGCTTTCCTGCCGTCGCGGCGCATTTCTTTGTCTTCTATTTCGGCATCGTGGCGGACATTACACCGCCTGTCGCATTGGCGGCCTTCGCGGGCTCCGCCATCGCGAAAGCGAATCCGATGAAAACGGGCCTGAACGCCACGAAACTCGCCATCGCGGCGTTCATCGTGCCATATATCTTCTCCTACAATCCCACGCTGCTACTGGAGAACATGACAGGTAGCGGATGGTCGATTTTCATGCAGACGATGCTCATCGTCGTATCCGCCATGCTTGGATTGTTTGGTGTCGGCGCCGCGCTCAACGGCCATCTTTTCAGACGGATCCATCCGTTCTTCCGATTTATTTTCGCGGCCGGCGGCCTGCTGATGATCGTCCCCGGCCTGAAGACGGACGCCATTGGTTTGGCTATCATCGCCGCCATGATCATCATCCAGTGGATGGCTTGGAAGAAACAAAACCATCAAGAATAATAAAAAAAATATTTTTTATCTTTTCTTATTTGAAAACATAGGCATAGGTTGTATTGTAAGGAGCGAACACAAAAATATTCTATCGATAAAATCAAATAGCATATTGCTTTGCCATTGCACCATTCATCCTACATAGAGAAATCCAATGAGAATTGGGCATGCGTGGAAAATCTGCTCAAACAAGCAAGCCGATTTCCCAACGTCATCGCCTCCCGCATGTACTATTCGTTGTTCCAATTGGTCAAATGCGAAATGGTCTCCAACAATGAAGATCCTTCGCTTCCTGAATACATGAAAATGTCAGACGGTGCCACAACGGGAGTACATGTTTTTTCTAATCGTTACATTAATGAATATCTTATAAGAAAAACAACAGACAAGCAACTTGGCAGAAAATGGAAGAAACTGCTTCATCTTCGTATTCAGGCTGATTACTATCTCGCTCCAGTATCTCCTCAAGAAGTACGGGAATCATATGAAGTTTGGCGTGAAATTCGGACAGCTTGGTTGGCATGTTTAAAAGAAAACAGGAGGATTTCATCATGACATTGCAAATATCAACTCAAAGTTTATCCGAATTCATCAGCTCTAAATTCGGTTATCCAGCATCTTGCTCCTATGATGTTGGCGAAAACATGTATCTCATGAATGTATTCATGGTTCCCAGTAATAAGAAAAATGAAATTGAAGATCAAGTCTATGATATATCAGATGATTTAAATCTATTCATGGTTGTATTTGTATTTACAGAAGAAGAAACACGAAAATACTACCCTGACAAAGTTCCCAAGGCTTCGATTGCGCCACAAATGATTCTGTCCCAGGCGGCCCAATAAAGAAATATTTTTTGCGAAGGACTATTGACGCTTGTGGTTAAATTGCAATAGAAAAGCATCGCAGAATCGTATCTCCTGTGAAAATCACCCCGCAAATACTAGCAGATATGATATCCAAACTCACGCAATTGGATGTCACATGTTCCTATGATGAAAGCGAAAACATGTATCTTCTGCGTGTCTTCATGGTGCAAAACGCCCAAACGAAATCGTTGAGACGAACCATTTACGAACGAATTGATTCATTCGCCAAGAATAATCATATGGATTTATTCTATTCCGTTCAACTCTATACAGAACAAGAAACAAGACAATATTATCCAGAAAGGATTCCATCCACTTCGCCAGATTTTCAAGACACATCTTCCATCATGCCGCCTCTTTCACAAATGGATGGAAAAACAAAACGAAAAAGGTTCATCAAGCTCGAAGAAGCTTGACACCAGTAATACAATTAAGCATTAAGCATTACTCATTACTCATT
>JAFZIJ010000099.1 GCA_017554445.1 Victivallales bacterium | reverse complement strand
GGGGAAGCAGCGGGAAAAACAGGGGGAAGTAACAGCCAAAAGGGACTAAGTAATGGTCAAAAAGGGACTAAGTAATGGTCAAAAAGGGACTAAGTAATGGTCAAAATGGGACTAAGTAATGGTCAAAATGGGACTAAGTAATGGTCAAAATGGGATTAAGTAATGGCGAAAAGGCATCAAGTAATGGAAAAAAGGCACTAAGTAACAAAGAAAAGGCACTAAGTATGCTTTCGATCCCAAGAAACTGCGGGAAAACAATGTGGATGCCAATCAAAATGGCAATGAGCCAGTCTAAAATGGCAATGAGAATGGCATTGAGCCAGCCCAAAATGGCAATGAGAATGGCAATGAGCCGACTGTAAACGATGATTCTCCATCACATGACCAGTCGTCCATGTAGTCGTCCATGCAGTCATCCATGCAGTCATCCATGCAGTCACTTTTGGATTCTAATCCCAAAATTCGCTTGTTGATACAAGTATTGGAACAAGAACACAATAATGCCGAATTACTGAAATTAATTCAAATAAAGAATCGAGATGACATAAGAATACGATTCATCAATCCTCTCTTGGAAGCTGGAATCATTGAAAGAACAATTCCAGACAAACCCAACTCACAACACCAAAAATACCGTCTGACAGAAAAAGGGCACGCTCTGCTCAAAGAACTTGTGCAAGAATAACAAGACACAACTTCTATGAAGTTTCAGTTATTCGAAAAATTCGAATAACTGCATCGGGGCTGAATTCAAAAAGAAGCTATCAACAAAACTCACGTCTCGCGTCCCATGTCTCGCGTCAAAAATTTGGGTGTGAGACGCGAGACGCGAGACGCGAGACATTATACAAAGAAAAGATTATCCTTGCTTATGGAAGGTGGAAATGTTGATACAATAATCATTATAATCATTATCACCGAATTTTTGATCATCAATATAGAAGGTATAATTGATGCCTTTTTCATTTCCTTCTTCATCTGACATAATACTAACACTTTTGATTATTTTTATCTCAGTTTCTTTATTGTCAATCTGAATATTCAGCTTAACATCTCCTCCTTCATAGTTGGAGAACTGAGTCTTAGATGAGAGAATCTGCAAATCTGCCTGACTGTTTCCCTTTTTAAAAACAATTTTATCTTTTAGACCTGTCAATTCTATTGTAGCTTCTGACGCACATTGTGAACAAACCGTGATATAAACTACGTCACCTTTCTGAAGGGATGTCAGATTGATTGTAGCAGGATTTTTCATACTCTTCTCCTTATAATTTTGAAATTTACTACTATGTAACGACAACATCATCGTTACAATAGGAGATGTAGCAACTCTTATGCCAATTATTAAATAGATATAAAATATTATTATGTGTGTGTCATATATTGCAAAAATGTGCCATATTGACACATACATAATGTCACATGTGACATTATGACACATATATATTAGGCTATTTATTTTTCTCCCGAAAGAAAGACTTGTTGTAGTGATTTTGGGGAAATAACTGATGCGGATAAGATTCACGTAGAAATCATTCTTCCTTCAGTCGTTCACACAGCGGCAGGAGTTCTTCAATCTTTGCGACGATACGTTTCTGTTCGGCTAGAGGGGGAAGGGGAATGATTAGATTATGTAAGGTTATTGAAGAAAGGCCTGGCATTGCAGTGCCTTTTGAGGACATAAGCCCTATGTTTCTGTATAGGAAGAATATATAATAAAAAAACTGTTCTGATATTTTTGAATATGGACGTAATCTGTGTATGTGGTTTTGAAAGCAAATATCATAATCAAAGTTCCAAATGGCAGTCCGACCATAATATGCCCCGCCTTCACACATAAGAATATCATTTTTCGTTGCTGTACAACGTTCAAGTTCATCATCTGAAAAGAACATTTCTTTGACAGATGAAAAATCAAAACTATTCCAATAAAGATTAGACGTTGTGATAAATTTGCGAACAGCTCCTTTCTTATTTGATGCTTTTGCGGAGGAATTCATCGCTTTACCTGTGTTGTGGTCAAAAATTTCTCCAACATAACACCACTTCCAGCTATCTGGAATGTCGAAAGGCTTTTCGTCGTCGGTGATGGGGGGAAGAGGCTTTTCTTTTTTGAGTTTGCCTGCTTTGATGAGAGACTGTTTTTCGGATTGAATCTGCTTGTAGAGGTCTTCGGCGGTACCTTCTTCGGGGCGTTGTTCGACGAGTTTGCCCTGGATGGCCATTTGCAGGATGGATTTCTGCATGTCATTTGGGAATCGCTTGTTGAAGTCCTCCAAACGGCTCCATGCCGCACCATATCGGTCAATCAACGGCAGCAATTCCTCTATCTTCGCAACAATCCGTTTCTGTTCGGCTAATGGTGGGAGAGGAACAACTGTCAGAGCTACCTTATCAGAATTCAAATTATTAACAACTGCTCCTGCAACACGATTACTAAACTGCGAGAACACCATAGGTGAACTCAACAAATGGTATAAATAATCTTTATCAAAGAAATTTATAATAGGTCTTAATACAAGCCATCCATCGTGGATAGCCCCATTAATATTTAAAATGTATGGCCTTCCAAAACTCATTGAGTTACTTAATAGAAAGTCACCTTTGTGGACCATACGACTTTTTTTCAAGCCTTCTGGTTTAATTTTTTCTTTTGTTTGATTTATATACTTTCCACCCTTATCTGTATCACCAATTTTAATCCAATTTATTCCTGTAGGATCAGTTGTTAAATATTCTTGTATTGGACGTGGAGAACCGCCTCTCTCAATTATTAAATGGTCGCCTAATCTCACCCACATCCAACTCTCTGGAATCTCGAATGGCTTTTCGTCATCCGTGATGGGCGGCAAAGGCTTTTCCTTCTTCAACTTACCAGCCTTGATGAGCGACTGCTTTTCCGCCTGAATCTGCTTGAATAATTCCGCCGCCGTGCCTTCCGCGGGGCGTTGTTCGACAAGCTTCCCCTGGATGGCAAGTTGCAAGATGCTGTTTTTCAATTCCTGCGGCGTCATTTTTCCGTGGCCCCCAACTTTGCCGTGATTTCCGCCAGAACGCGGTCGATCTCCGCGTTCAGGGAGGCGCGTTCCTCCTGGTAGCGCTGAATCAGATCCATCGGCGAGAGGATTTCCTCCTCTTCATGCGGGAAGCCGCACTGGTCGAAATTGTATCCGAGCTCTTCCGACAACTCCTTGGCGGTGAACGACTTCGCCTTGTCGAAACCGTCCGCCGTGAGCGGCTGGCGGTCGTTCCACCATTCGACGACGGGATTGAAATGCTCCAGTTTCATGGGCTTCGTCTTGGAGAAATGCTTGTAGCCGTCGGGCATGTCCATGCGGTAGAACCATGTCTCCGCCGTGGGGCCGTCGTGGTCGAAGAAGAGGATGTTCGTCGTGATGGACGTGTAGGGTGAGAAGACGCTGCCGGGCATGCGGACGATCGTGTGGAGGTTGAATTCCTTCAGCAGCTTCTTCTTGAGATTGATTTTCGCGTTGTCGGTGCCGAAGAGGAAGCCGTCCGGCAGGATGACGGCGGCGCGGCCGTGTTGCTTCAAGCGGTACATGATGACGGCCATGAAAAGGTCCGCGGTTTCGGAACTTGCGAGATCGGCGGGAAAGATGTTCTTGACGTCGGCCTTTTCGCTGCCGCCGTAGGGCGGATTCATGAGCACGACGTCGAAGCGATCGTCGTCGGTATAATCCAACACGTTCTTCAGCAACGAGTTGCCGTGGAAGACGTTGGGCACGTCCAGATCATGGAGGAGCATGTTCGTGACGCAGAGCATGTAGGGGAACTGCTTTTTCTCGACGCCGTAGATGGAACTGCCGTAGGCCGTCTGGTCGGCCGTCGTTTTGACTTTTTCCTTCAGTGCCTTCAGCCAGCTGGTGAGAAAGCCGCCTGTGCCGCAGGCGAAATCCGCCATCTTCTCGCCGACTTGCGGATGAATCATTTTCGCCATGAATTCGGTCACGGCGCGCGGCGTGTAGAATTCGCCGGCGGATCCCGCGCTTTGCAGTTCCTTGAGGATGGTTTCGTAGATTTCGCCGAAGGCATGGCACTCTTCGTAATCGCTGAAATCCAGTTCGTCGATGACGTTGACGACCTGCCGCAGGAGGACGCCGTCCTTCATGTAGTTGTTCGCGTCGGAGAACGTTGTCTGGACGATGGCCTTGCGGATCGGCGTGGCGGCATCTACCGGGAGGTTTTTGAGCGTGGGGAACAGCGTGTTGTTCACGAAATCAAGCAAGTCGTCCGCCGTGAGGCCTTTGCCGTCTTCGTTATGGGCCCAGTTGGACCAGCGGCATGGCGGGGGGATGATGGAGACATAGTTTTCATCGTCGAACTCCCAGTCATGCTCCTTTGCGTCATAGACCTTCAGGAAAAGCATCCACGCGATCTGCTCGATGCGCTGCGCGTCGCCGTTGATGCCCGCGTCATTGCGCATGATGTCCCGCAGACGCTTCACGAATCCGGAAAGATTTGCCATATATCAACTTACCTCATCCATATAGATGGCATCCGCCAGTTCCCGCACGGCGTTCATGTAGCCGTCCTTTCCGCCGAAATAGGAGGAGATTTTCGACGGCTTGCCGAATTTGAGGAACGGATCGAGCTTGAGGACCTCCGTGCTTTCGATCTCGTAGATGCCCATGTTCATGTATTTGTCCAGAAGCGCTTCCAATACTTCCCGCGCGACGCCGCTGTATTTGCTGAAAAAGTCCCGTTTCTTGACGTTTCCGGCGCGTTCGCGGCGCGTCAGCGGCTTTTTGTCGTAGGCGACGTGGCAGATGAAATCGAAATCATCGACGTCGGACATGTCCTGCTCCGCTTTCATCAGTTCCAGATCGATGCCGCGCTCCAGCAGCATGTCGCGGATCTTGTCTTTTTTGGGATCCTGCCGCCATTCGCGGATGAAGGCGTCCATCGTGGCGAATTCGCCGCGGACGTTTTCCTTCGTGTAGTCCGTGATGCTCTCCTGCCGCAGCAGCTTGCCGTTGGTGTCGTAGATGGAGACGGTCTTGTGGATGATTTCCACACGGCAGCCGTTTTTATCGACGACTGGCTTCACCTTCGGCTCTGGCGGCGGCGTGGGCGGGAGCGGCGGATCAACAGGAGGTACTTCGATGACTTTCGGCGGATAGTTCGGATCGATTTCAATCGGGCCGTCCCAGTCGGGATCCGCGAACAGCCGCGTGACATTGCGGAAATCCATGATGACGAAATGCGTCTTTCCTTCCTTCTCCTGGACACGCGTGCCGCGGCCGATGATCTGCTTGAATTCAGTCATGGAACCGATCATCTCGTCGAGAACGATGAGTTTCGTCATCTTGCAGTCAACGCCCGTGGAAAGCAGTTTGGAGGTCGTCGCGATGACCGGATACGGGTTCGCAACGGAGATGAAATATTCCAGCTTGCTTTTTCCGTAGTCGTCGCTTCCCGTGATGCGGACGACGTAGTCCGAATTCTTCTGCACCATGTCCGAATTGTGATTGACCAAGGCGACGCGCATCCGTTCGGCGGCGTCCTCCGTGGCGCAGAACACGATTGTACGGGCCATGCGATTCGTCGTTTTGAGATATTTTGTGATCTCGGCGGCGATCTGTTCGATGCGGTCTTCGATGACGATGTTGTAGTCGTAGTCGCTGTTCGTGTAGATGCGGTCTTTGATGAGATTGCCGAACTTGTCGAGCTGCCCTTTGAGCGGCCGCCATCCCTCGCCGATGTCCGTCTTGATGTTGATGACCTTGAACGGCGCGAGGAAGCCGTCCTCGATGCCTTCCTTCAAACTGTAGGAATAGACAGGCTCGCCGAAATAGGTGGTGTTGGAGATGTATTTCGTCTCCTTCGGCGTGGCCGTCATGCCGATCTGGATGGCGGGGCTGAAATATTCCAGAATCCTCCGCCAGTTGCTGTCGTCCTTCGCGGAGCCGCGATGGCATTCATCGACGATGACAAGATCGAAGAAATCCGGCTTGAAGAGCTCCGAAAAATGCTCCACGTCGTCATCGCCGATAAGTTGCTGGTAGAGGGAGAAATAGACTTGATAGGAGGTGAGGGCGGTCTTGTCGTCTTTCGCGACATTGAGCTTGTGGATGACCTTCTCCAGCGGCTTGAAATCCTGTGAAATCGTCTGATCCACCAGCACGTTGCGGTCCGCCAGATAGAGGACTTTCTTGACCATGCCGCAGCGAAGCAGCCGCCAGACGATCTGGAAGGCCGTGTAGGTCTTGCCCGTGCCCGTGGCCATGACGAGAAGCAGCCGTTTCCGGCCGCGCGCGATGGCGTCCAGCGTGCGGTTGACGGCGATCCGCTGGTAGTAGCGCGGCGGATAGGTGTCCATGCTGCTGAAGTATGGTTGTTCCAATATCTTCTGCTCTTCCGCCGTGAAGCCTTTGCCGCCGTTGTAGCCGTTTTTGTAGCGGGCGATGAGCTCCTCCTCCGACGGAAATTCGTCCATGCCGAACTCGCGTTCCTTTCCCGTCAGGAAATCATGCTCCATGAAGCCGTCGCCGTTGGAGCTGTAGGCGAACGGGAGGTCGAGCATCTTCGCGTAGTCGATGGCCTGTTGCAGGCCGGCGGAGACGCTGTGGTTGTTGTCCTTCGCCTCGACGACCGCGATGGGATTGTTGGGGCTCAGATAGAGGAGATAATCAACGCGTTTCGGTTTTTCGCGGACGGCGAAATTGCCTTTCAGATTGATCTTGCCATCCGTGATCTGCGTCTCCATCGTGATCTTCTGGAGATTCCATTTGGCGGTGATGGCGGGAGTGATATACTGCAGTTTGATGTCTTCTTCGGTCATCTGCTTTTTATCCATGACCATCGTCATCAGCATATCCTCCTTTTCCGTATCATCAATGGGACGTTAAATACAAAATCGACGAGACGGAAAAGTCATCGTCTTTCCTGCAAAGTCATTATGACTTTTTGGAAAAGTATAACCTATATTTGACAAAAATCCAATTATAATATAGGTGATTTCTACGGGACACCGTCGTTACAGCCGATGGCACAGACGGAAAAGGCTTGCGAAGATTTCATATTTCTTCGCAAGCCTTTGTTTTCAAGGTGATACGAGAGACGGGACTCGAACCCGTACACCTTGCGGTATTGGAACCTAAATCCAACGCGTCTGCCAGTTCCGCCACTCTCGCATGTTGAATAGTCTATAATTTATTCCCAAAAGCCATTTTTTCCAGTTGGCTTAATGGATGAAGTTCGTCGGAGTCAATGGTTCGACTTCCGGCAGGGGGATGACGCCTTTCGCATGGTCGATGCATTTCAAGAGCCACGCCATGTTGTTCGCCAGTGTGCGCATCGTCTGAAGACCTTCGATGTCCTGGCGGACGTCGTCGGGCGTCAGGCCATGGACGCTGTTCCAGTATTGCGACGTGACAATCGGCATGTTCGTCTTCATGAAGTACTTCAGAAGGCGGTCGTAGGTGGCGCTGGCGCCGCCGCGACGGGCCGAAACGACAGCCGCCGCAGGCTTATTATATAGGTATTCAGAGCCACCGAAGAAGATGCGATCAAGCAACGACGTAATCTGGCCGTTCGGGCCGGCGTAATAGACGGGCGAACCGACGATGATGCCGTCAGCTTCGCGCATCAGCTTTGCGCATTCATTGACGACGTCTTTGTCGCCATGGACGCAGAAGCCGTTGTTTTTGTAGCAACCGCCGCACGCAAGGCAACCGCCGATCGGCTTTTTGCCGATGTGGAAAATGGTCGTCTCGATGCCGTTTTTATTGAGCTGCGTGGCGACTTCGGAAAGCGCCGTGAAGGTGCAGCCGTGCTCGTTGGGACTTCCGTTAATCAGTAAAACCTTCATGGTGATTGCCTTACGTTTGTGGGTGGAATGATTATATAGGACCCGCAGGAGCGTGTCCCTCCCGATATGGTTATTTTGCGATCAGAACGGACGGATCGTAGTCTTCGGGGGCTTCGTAACCGAGGAGGTTCATGACCGTCGCGGCGATGGAACTGATGCCGAGGCTGTCGCGAAGCGTCGTCTGATATTCGCCCTGTCCGGCGGGATCATAGACGATGCACGGGACAGGATTCAGCGAATGGGCCGTCTTGACCTTCGGAACGCCGTTCTCCATGGAGACGGAACCGTCCTTCTTGTGTTCGTACATGTCGTCCGCATTGCCGTGGTCGGCCGTGATGACCATGACGCCGCCGACGGCGTCAACGGCCTTCTTGATGCGACCGATGCACAAATCGACGCATTCGACACCGATCTGGGCGGCTTGATACACGCCTGTGTGGCCGACCATGTCGCCGTTCGGGAAGTTGCAGCGGATGAAATCGTATTTGCCGCTTTCAATGCCTTTCAGAATGACATCCGTGATTTCTGCGCCTTTCATCCATGGACGCTGTTCGAACGGAACGACATCCGACGGGACTTCGACGTAGTCTTCCAACTTCTCGTCGATCTTGCCGGAACGGTTGCCGTTGTAGAAGTATGTGACATGACCGTACTTCTGCGTTTCGGAGACGGCGAGCGTGCGAACGCCCATCGCGCAGAGGTATTCGCCTTGGACGCGGTCGATGGACGGCGGGCTGGTCAGGAAGCGTTTCGGAACATGGAGGTCGCCATCGTATTCCATCATGCCGGCATAGACGACGTTCGGGACGCGTTTGCGGTCGAATTTGTCAAATTCAGCCCCGCCTTCGAAGGCGGCGGTGATTTCGAGGGCGCGGTCACCACGGAAGTTGAAATAGACGACGCTGTCGCCGTCTTCGATGGTTCCGACGGGCTTGCCGTTTTCAGCGATGACGAAGGCTCCGAGATCCTGGTCGATGGCGCCCGTTTCCTTGCGGTAGGTTTCGATGGCTTCATGGGCGGAGGCGAACTGACGGCCTTCGCCGAGAACGTGTGTCTGCCAGCCGCGTTCGACCATGGCCCAGTTGGCGCCGTAGCGGTCCATCGTGATGTACATACGGCCGCCGCCGGAGGCAATCCGTGCGTCACAGCCTTGCAGGCCTTTCATAAAGTCTTCAAACGGATCGACATAGGTGAGGGCGGACGTTTCGCCGACATCACGGCCGTCCAGCAGGATGTGGACGCGGATCTTCTTGACGCCTTCCTTGGCGGCTTCGACCATCATCGCCTTCAGGTGGTCGATGTGGGAATGGACGTTGCCATCGGAGAACAGACCGATGAAATGCAACGTGGAATTCTTCTCGATAACATTGCCCGCGATTTCCTTCCAAGCCTTGCCTTCGAACATCTTGCCGGTCTCGATGTTGTTGCTGACGAGCTTGGCGCCCTGCGCGAAGACGCGGCCGGAGCCGATGGCGTTGTGGCCGACTTCGGAGTTACCCATGTCCGCGTCACTGGGCAGACCGACGGCGAGGCCGTGGGCCTTCAGTTTCGTGTTCGGGCAGTTTTTGAACATCCAGTCCAGATTGGGCTTGTAGGCGGTGGCAACGGCGTCACCATCCGCGTATTTACCGAAACCGACGCCGTCCATGATGACGAGCACGACGGGACCTTTGCGGCCTTTGAACCAGGCGGCTTTTTTCAGTTTGTCAACCATTTCAACTGTTCCTTTTTAGTCAATTAGACGCGTTTTGCGCCATGAATCAATAAAAATCCAACATATTAAAATAATATTAGGTATAGAAAAGTCAAAAGAAGGGATTTTTTTCTTGCGGAACATGTGCTATATTCTTAAAAATGTTTAGATTTTCCAATTATTAAGCAACAAAAACAAAGGAGCGACAAGATGAAGAAAATGACGTTGTGGGCGGCGATGGTTCTCGTGGCCGCGTGGGCAATGGCCGATGTAACGCTGGATCCGGTATTTACGTCGAATATGATGCTGCAGCAAGAGGCGCCGATCGCATTCTTCGGCAAGGCTCCTGCGGAAAAGGATATCACGGCGACATTCGGCGATGAAACGGTGACTGTCAAATCGGACGCGCAAGGCAAATGGCGCGCCGTGTTCGCTCCGAAGAAGGCTGGAAAGGAGACGTTTGCGTTCTTCGCGAAGGAAGGCAACACGACCATCCAGCTGGTCAATATCATCATCGGCGACGTATGGCTCTGCGCTGGTCAGTCGAACATGGAAATGCCTGTCGGCAAGAAGTTCAGCCGTGGTTGGTCCGCGCAGGATTGCGAAAAGGAAGTTGAAGCCGCGAACTATCCGGAAATCCGTTATGCGGATCAGCAGAACCGTGTATCGCTGAACGTTCCGATCAAGACCGCTTCCTATCAGTTCGGCAGCGGTTGGGTCGTCTGCTCTCCCAAAGTCGCGGATCGCTTCAGTGCGACGGCGTATTTCTTTGCGCGTCAATTACATAAGGATCTGGACATTCCGATTGGCCTGATCAACACGACGTGGAGCGGCACCCGTATCGAGCCGTGGATCTCCAAGCAGGGCTATGAAGCCGCGAAACTGGAAAAAGATCTTGAGCAGATTGCAAAGAACGCTGGCATCGATGACGCAAAGAAGAAAGAGCTTTCCGCCCAAGCGAACGAGCGGTTTAAGAAGGAAACTGCGGAGTGGGAGGCAAAGCTCGCAGCGGCTCCCGAAGGCGAGAAGGAGAGACTCATAAAGGCGAAACCGCGCCGGCAGGCCCCTGTCAATGAAAATCCACAGTTCCAGTGCAATCTTTACAATGGTATGGTCGATGCATGGACGACGCTGCCCATCAAAGGCGTCATCTGGTATCAGGGCTGCTCCAATGCCGGAAATCCGCATTACTATCCGCTACACAAGGCGTTGATCGCCGACTGGCGTGCGAAATGGAACAATCCGACGATGCCCTTCCTGATCGTCCAGCTGGCGAGTTTCGGCGGTCCTGAAGATTGGCAGAACGCGCCTTGCGAAGATGCGGCGTATGCGTTGACGCGTGACATCCAGGCAAAAGTCGCCTCAGAAGACCCGAACGTCGGTCTGGCCTGCGCGATTGATATCGGCGAACACCGCAACATCCATCCCGCGAACAAACAGGAAGTCGGCCGCCGTCTCGCTTTGGAAGCGGAACGCATTGCATACGGAAAGAACATCCTCAGCCGTGGCCCGATGCTGGACAATACGGTTGTCGAAGGCAACACGATCCGCGTGTTCTACAAGAACGCCCCCAACGGTTTGAAGACGACAGACGGCCAGCCGCCGCGTTGCTTCGCCATCGCAGGTGCGGACAAGAAGTTCGTCTGGGCGGATGCGAAGATCGACGGCACCACGGTCGTCGTCAGCTCCCCCAACGTCGCGGCTCCCGTATATGTCCGCTATGCGTATGCGGCGTATCGTGGCGACTGCAATCTGCAGAATGCGGAAGGCCTTGCCGCCTATCCGTTCCGCTCCGACGCGTTTGATTACGCGAACGTAAAATAAGCGCTTTCAGCGCTTATGGCCAATGGCTTATGGCTTATGGCCAATTCGTCTTTTCTGTCCCTTCTGTCCTTTTCGTCCCTTAAAAGAGCAATATCATGGAACTAACCAGAAGAGATTTTCTACGTGGAAGCGCGTTGGCGTTGGGCGCGGCGGCGTTGCCGTCGGCATTGGCGGCGGAAAATGATCCGTCGATTTGCCGCATCGGTCTGATCGGCATGGGCGTGCAGTGCGTCAAAGGCCATTTGAATGGTTTGTTGCATCGCCGCGATGTACGTGTCGTGGCGATGTGTGATCCGGAGAGCATCCGTCTGAACAAGGCGAAAGAGATCGCGGACAACTACTACAAGCAGCATCCCGAAAAGAGCCCTGGACCAGTTGCGACGTTTGAAGACTTTCGCGCCATGCTTGCACGGCCTGACATCGATGCCGTGCTGATTGCGACGCAAACCCATTGGCATCCAACGATGAGCGTGTTGGCCGCCCGCGCGGGTAAGCATATCTACTGCGAAAAGCCGATGACGCTGTCGATTGAAGAAGGCCATGCGATCATCGACGCGGTTCGTGCGAACAATGTCGTCTTCCAATTGGGCAGTCAGCAACGTTCGGACGACCGTTTCCGCCTGGCCTGCGAACTCGTGCGCAACGGCCGTATCGGCAAGGTGAAAGAGATTTTCATCAACAACGTGGCGGGGCCGTCGCGGGAATGCGATCTGCCAGCGGAGCCGACGCCGCCGACGCTTAATTGGGACTTGTGGCTAGGGCCCGCGCCGTGGCGCCCCTATAATAAGGTATTGTGTCCGTTGAACAATTGGGCGAGCTTTCCGCAATGGCGGCAGTATCGCGACTACGATGGCGGTGGCATGACAAATTGGGGCGCGCATCATTTCGACATCGCGCAGTGGGCGCTCGGTATGGACGAATCCGGCCCGATTATGGTCGTTCCGCCGAAAGAATCGAAATACAAGCGACTTACCTACGTCTATGCCAATGGCGCATGCGTCATCCACGGTGGCGCGAAACCTGCTCAGGCGGGACTGGAAATCATCGGTGAAAAAGGTCGCATCTGTGTGAATCGAGGCTACTTATATACGGAACCAGAGGAACTGATGCGGACGAAATGGGGCGCCTATGACATCCGTCTCTATGAAAGCCGCAACCACCACGACAATTTCTTCGACTGCATCCGCAAGCATAAAGACTGCATCTGCACGCCGGAAATCGGTCATCATAGTTCGATCGTGTGCCATCTGGGCATCATCTGTTATCGTCTCGACAGGACGGTGCGTTGGGATCCTGTACATGAGGGCTTCCTGAACGACCACGAAGCGAACCAGTTGATGTGCAAACCACACAGATACCCATGGGGCGTTTAATCAATGCCGCGGTGCGGCATTGATGCCTATGGCTTATGGCCTAT
>JAFZIJ010000098.1 GCA_017554445.1 Victivallales bacterium | reverse complement strand
GCCGCCACACCACGCGCGACGGCGGGGACGCCGCCGCCACACCACGCGCGACGGCGGGGACGCCGCCGCCACACCCGACGGCGGGACGCCGTCGTTACAACGCATTAATAGCATCTTGCAGTTCGGCGGGCGTAATGTCCTGCACGAGCTTAAAGCCGTCTTTCGTATGCGGGAGGATGAACGTGATTTTGGCGTTCGTGTTCTTTTTGTCCGCCATCATCAGCGGGAAGGCTTCTTCAGCGGACGGCACTGGGAAGGACGGTCCACGCAGTGCGCGGATGACTTCCATGCGATTATCCGCCAGATCCGCGTCGATGTAGTGCCGTTTCATCGCGATATACATGGCGACGATCATGCCTTGCGCGACGCAGAGGCCGTGGCTGATCCGTTCCTCCGACCATGTTTCGACGGCGTGTCCGTACGTATGGCCGAGATTGAGAATCTTGCGCAAGCCTTTTTCGCGGAAGTCCTGGTGGACCACCTCCGCTTTCGCGTGGGCGGATGTCGCGGCGACTTTCGCGATGAGCGGCAGGTCACCGCCGACCAGTCGTTCCAGATTTTCGTCG
The DNA here is from genome assembly GCA_017554445.1 of Victivallales bacterium. Lineage (GTDB taxonomy): Bacteria > Verrucomicrobiota > Lentisphaeria > Oligosphaerales > Oligosphaeraceae > UBA1407. Next base: position 3,174 of record JAFZIJ010000098.1, on the reverse strand, counting down.
ATGAAACGCATAAGGCTATCATTGCACACAAGGCCTGTCTTATAGGCTTCCACAAGTCCTTCGCGGATGCGTTGTTCGGGCAATGTCGCCAATGCGGCTAAATCCAAAAAGATAGCCTTGGGCAATGCGAACAAGCCGACTTGGTTCTTGTAATGGGCGATATTGACGGCCGTCTTGCCGCCGACGACGGCATCGACGCAGCCGAGAAGCGATGTCGAGATGAGCATGAAATCGATGCCGCGTTTGTAAGTCGCTGCGATGAAGGCACCAAAATCCGTGACTAGGCCGCCGCCGATGGCGACGATGAGCGCGTCTCGTCCGACATTCAATTGGAGCAGCTGTCGATAGACGTTTTCCGCCTGCTGAAGCGTCTTGGAGTCCTCTCCAGGGCGGATGACGATGGAGATGGCATGGGGGAGGGCGCGTTGGTAACGAGGCAGATGGGCGGCGGCTACATGGCCGTCTGTAATGAAAACAATGGCGGAATATTGTTTTCCCGCAATGAGTTTCGCAAGTTCGGATGGCGCATTGAACGATGGCGAGACAGGCAGTTTGACGCCGTCGATGTCCGCCGTGAAAGACTCCACGCCGCTGATTTTCTGTAAAATTGTCGCCGCGACATCTTCTGGCGGCAGGGCGGCGTTGACGGTGAAATCGCAGTCATGGTAGGCGGTCTTGCGGCTTTCGAAAAGCTTTTGGGCGTCGTCGCGTGACTTCCAGTTGGGGCGGGAGGCGGTGTTTTTCTCAAGTCTGTCCGCAATGGCATCGAACGGCATGTCCAGCAGGACGATCTGCCCGCTGTCTCGCATGATCTCACGGTTGTGTTTGGAGACGGGCAGACCTCCGCCTGTGGAGACGATCAATCCGTCGTCATTGGCGACCTTTTCAAGCAGTTCTGTTTCACGCTGACGGAACGCGGCTTCGCCATGGACGGCGAAGAATTCGGCGATAGGGCATCCGAAATTCTTTTCGAGCAAATCATCCAGATCGACAACGGGGCGTTTGAGGATGTCTGCAAGAATGGCGGCGACGGTGGTCTTGCCGACGCCCATGAAGCCTGTAAGGAAGATATTTTCCATGGAAATTGAATTATATAAGGTAAAGGGGGTGTTTTGGCAGGTCTTGGAGTTTGCCAAGACAAAAATGATGGATTATAGTTTAACTTTCAATTGTTTTTTTTCAAAGAGGATGCACTATGGAATTATTTTTGACAATGCGCAAACGCGCCGAGTTCCCGAACATGATGTCCTATCCCGTGGAGGACATGCCGATGGACGTGGTTCTTCGTGCGTTGGACATCGTGGCGGAAAGCAAGTCGCCGCAGGTGCTGTTCAAAGGCAACGAATCTTTTCTGCATCCGGATCTTGAGATGATTTTGAAAGGTTGCCAGAAGCGTGGCGTCATTCCTGTATTCGAAACGAGCGGCCTGATGCCGAGCATGGCGAAAAAGATGGTTCTCGACCAAAGCATCCGCATGATTTGGCGGCTCTACAGGCCGACTTTCTACAGCGAGGCGGATTTGGCCGAGATGCGGGAGAATCTAGACACGTTCATGAAAGCGGGCTGCATCGTCCGTTTGAGCATCATGGTCGATGATCCGGACGCCGATTATGAATTTGTCCGCGAATATATGGATACGTATAAATTTGATTCCGTGACGTTCTGGGTGTCCTGTCTGACGCCGCAGGACAAGATCGGCCATGCCATGGAGTTCTACACGAAACTGACGAAAGACTATTTGATGAAGAAAGTGCGTCCGATGTTGTCGTGTGGCATCATGCCGTGCGCGATGACGGATGCGCAGTTCGGTTTTCTTGCGAAGAGCGGCAACCAGTTCGGCCGTTGCACGCCGCATCTCGGCGTGTTGCCAGACGGCCGTGTCTGCCATTGCGAAGAGATGGCCATGCTGCCCGGACCGAACCTCTCCATGTTCCGCACGGAACGTGAGTTGCAGAAATTCTACTATGACGTCTTCCGCGAATTGCAGTGGACGATGGACGTCTGCCCGGAATGCAAGCAGTGCATTTGCATTCCAGGTAGCTCCTGCACAGGCCTCAGCATGGCCCAGAAGGCCCACAAGATGCTGCAGGATTTCGATAAATTCAAGCAGCGGCTTGCGGAGGAGCATGGCGAGTTGTCCGAAGAGGAACGCATGAATCTCTTGTGGCAAATGACGAAGGTCTGCATGATTTTGGCGCTTTATACGGACGCCATCGAATGTCTGGAGGAAATTCGCCGCCAGCATCCGGAAAATCCGAACGCGCACTTCTATCTGGGTATCTGCTATTGGGAGACGGGCCGTTTGTCCGACGGCGAAGACGAATTCCGCAAATGCGCGCGTGTTTCGGAAAATCCGCTCATCGCGTTGGGCGAACTGCACCGCCGTCTTGTCCAGAACGGCAATACGATCCGCGCAAGACTGTTGCAGGCCGAAATTGAAAAAGAGGCCCTCAAGATGCAGCAGAAAGAGGACGGAGGACAGACAAAAGCTTAAAGCCGAAAGCTTAAAGCCGAAAGCTTTAAGCTATCGTTGGAAGAGCGGGGTGGAGAAATAGCGGTCATATGAGTCTGGAAGGACGGTGAGGATAGTCTTTCCTTTGCCAAGCCGTTTTGCCAGATGGAGAGCGCAGGCGACGTTTGTTCCAGAGGAGATGCCGACGCCGAGCCCTTCATGGAGCGCGAGATCCCGTGAGGTCTGAAGAGCCTCTTCGTCCGTGATGATGAGATTTTCGTCGATAAGTTTGACGTCGAGATTTTCCGGAATCAGTCCATCTCCGATGCCCTGCTGGAGATGGGAGCCGATGGCGCCGCCGGCCAGTATGGCCGCGTTTTCGGGCTCCGCTGCGACGACGATGAGCTGCGGGAATTTCGTCTTGAGAACGGAACCGATTCCGGTGAGCGTGCCGCCTGTTCCGAAGCCTGCGCAGAATGCGTCAACCTTCTCATCTCCAAGCTGTTCCAGAATTTCCTGCGCAGTCTTGCAACGATGGACTTCCGGATTGTGCGGGTTGGAGAACTGTTGCGGAATGAAGCCGCCTGGAATAGAGTCGCGCAGTTCGATGGCCTTTTTCAAGCAATTGTCGATGCATTCGCCGATGTTGTCATGATCGGGCACGAGCACGAGTTCCGCGCCGTAGAGGCCGAGAATGTGGCGTCTTTCCTGCGAAACGGAGT
>JAFZIJ010000097.1 GCA_017554445.1 Victivallales bacterium | reverse complement strand
TGAACTCGACGCTCGCCTCGGGAAATGCGTTCGAGACGCACTCGAGGATTCCCTCGTGCGGTTCCGCCGTGCGGAGCCACCCGGGGATAAACCACACCGTCGCCGCCATTATCGCCATTGTCATGTCGCTCCTTTGATTTTCATGTTTTGTTTCAGACTGTATTGTCGATTTTTTGTTTTAGACAGGATTTACAGGATTGACAAGATTAAGACAGCTTCCGTTTCTCGCAATCCTGTTAATCTTGTTAATCCTGTCTAAAAACCTTCCCACGACAGCCCGCACAAACATCTTTCGCATATTCATTTCGACGACCCTTTGTGTTGTTATATATCAACTTCCACCGCGATGCCGTCCACTCCATTCGTCGAGACGGCGCCTGCCGAATTGTCGTCAAACGACAGATTGCGCCGTCCATTGCCGCCTATTTCGTCCTTCATGACGAAAAGTGCCGAATCTGCAACCGCGCCAAGGCCAGTCGATTCAGGGCTTCCAGAAGGGAACTTGCAATATCCCAAACGAATCCCATCCGAAGCCTTCCCTGTTTCAACGAAAGAGTCTCTAAATGTCTTGCGAATTCCTTTCTTCCATTCAGCCCATGCATCCATGTCATTTTTTGCGGCGCATCGCCTATAGGCAGCCCGAAATCTCCGCAAATCGCCATAATACCCCAAGGTCGCATGGTCGAATTGCGATAGGGCTTTCTCCAGACGCTCCAGGCATTCGTCGCGTCCATCGACTTCGATTCGAGCATATTTTGCCGCACGCAATGCGAGAGCCGACCACATTGCCAAATCACGGCTTTCGCCATCTTTCGCATCATAGTCGCACGCAACTATCCGTGGCAACAACTGCTGCGCCGATTCTTTTGCATTCGGGTTTTTGGTAATGCCGTAAGTCTCGGTAAGCGCAAACGCTGCCAGCGGCAAATTGAGCATTGACTCGCCGTGATGTATGGCCTTTACATCCGCCTTTTTCAATTGGTCGCATCGCGACAGAAACTCGTATGCCTTCACAACTGGATGAACGGACTCTCCGAATTTATGGCAACTATAGCTGCCTGGATATTCGCCGCTATTAAGAAACGCGAGTATTGCAAGCGAAGTCACGGCGACTCTTTCTCCTGCGACATCACCCCAGCCGCCGTCGTCCGCTTGTTGCTCTCGCAGCCAATAAAGTACGTTGATGGAGGATGGTTGCCTGACAACATTCCGGACATCTGAATTTTCGGGCGGCGATTCCGGTGGCGACTCCATATCTTCGCCATGCTCGGGGTCGCCACAAACCGTCGTCATTCGAATTGGGCGATTGACAACTTTCACATCACCCGCCAACGAATACATCGACAGAACCGCAACAAACACAGCAAACAGGGTTTCCTTCTTCATACTCTCGCACCTTTCTCAATCCTGTTAATCTTGTTAATCCTGTCGAAAACACCTCTCGGCGTCTCTGCGTCTCTGCGCGAGATATCATCCGCGTATTTAGTGTTGTTTGCAGCCTTTGACAGCAGATTTACCGTGGTCGTCTTGAACACATTTTGTCCAGTGAGGCAGACATCCATTAGCCGAGCGCGGCGGTTCTGCCGCCATTCGTCGAGTCCGAGGTAATAAAATTTTCTCAGCCCCTCGGCAATGACAAACGGCATGATGCCGTTCTTCAGGCACTCCTTCAGCATCAAAAGCCGCCCGACGCGTCCATTGCCGTCCTGGAACGGATGGATCGCCTCAAACTTCACATGGAAGTCGATGATGTCCTCCAGCGTTTTTCCGCTCGCCGCATATTCCCTGACGAGCGCCGCCATCCGGCGCGGCACCTCGCTCGCGGGACAAGTCTCTCGCTCGCCCACCGCATTGTCGAGCTTCTTATATTCGCCGACGGCAAACCACGCCTTGCGCGAATCGCTCGTGCCGCTCTTGAGCTGCGCGTGAAGGCGCTTGATGTAGCTTTCCGTCAACGCCGCGCCGGCTGTCTCGATGACGATGTCAAGGCAGCGGAAGTGATTTGCCGTCTCCACCACGTCATCCACTGGCGTGTCCTCGCCGAGCGAACCAATGGTCTTAGTC
>JAFZIJ010000096.1 GCA_017554445.1 Victivallales bacterium | reverse complement strand
GTCAACCAACGTCTTGAGCAACTGGTTGCCTTCGCTTTCGGTGACTTGCTTGTCTTCAACGGCTTTCTTCACAAACTCCTCCGCACGCTTCGCCGTCAGACTCGCGCCGCCAAGACCCATCAAAAATGCCTTTTCCAGTAATTCCAGCATGGTTTTGCCCTCTTTTTGTTGATTGTTTGCATACATGCGAAAAAAATCAATACTTTATTCTAATTTGACAATCTGCAAAAACAAGCCAAACACTTTATTTTTTCGTGTTTTTATATCGCGTTTTCATATTGAGAAAGTATTTTATCGTATTGCGGTTTAGTCTATCAACATCATTTAGAAGGTCTTCAATATGAAAAAAGCATTCATCCTTTTTCTCTGCCTCGCCTCGACCATTCTCATGGCTGAAACACGCCAAATCGCCAAACCATCCTTTGGACCAGCGTTCAATGTTGAAATCACGCCTCTTCCTGATCAGAAGGAATTCCGTGGATTTTCCATCCGCTTCCCATCCGCCTTCACAACGCCGGACTATCCCATCAACAACACCGTTCTTGGCGAGATTTATCTTCCGTTGAACGCCAAACCGGATCACCAGACGCCCGCCGTGCAAGTCTTCCATACGATTGGGCCGGACAAATTCCAGTTGGAACGCAAAGTCTGCCAAGTCCTTGCAAAAGAAGGCATTGCAGGCATTTACATCCAACTGCCCTATTTCGGCCAACGCGGCGGTTTGCTTGGCCCTATCGTCATCATCAGAACGGAAGAAGCGTTCTTCCAAGGACTTGAACAAACACGGGCCGACGCCATCCGCGCCAACGACATCCTGCTTTCCTTCCCCGAAATCAATCCGCAACAGCTTGGAGCCATGGGATTTTCGCTCGGTGCATTCATGACCGCCAACGCAGCCGCAATCGACCATCGCATCCAACGCGCCCTCATGATTCTCGGCGGCGGCAATCTGCAGGAGGTATTCGCCACCAACACAAACGAGACGAAAGATCTGCTCGGCTTCTTCACGCGTGAAGACAAACAACAGCAGGAGGAACTCTACAAGAAAATCGCCAAATACGATCCCATCAACTGCACGGATCGTCTGAAAGTGCTCGCGCGCAATGGGAAATGCGCTATGATCAATGCTCAGAACGACAATGTCATCCCCCCGAAATGCTCCAAATTGCTTGCGGAAAAAATCGGCTGCCCCATTAAATGGTATCCGAATGTCAACCACTACACCTTCTTCGAGCATTTGTCTGAAGCAGGAGCGGATATCCGCGCGTTCTTCAAGCAAGACCTCCCGAAACCTGCGAAATAGCCAAAAGTTTAAACAATTATTTTAGAACTTCATGGTCATAAAGTTGCATTGAAGTCATCATGATTCATATTAATAAGTTTGTCATTTGGGAGAGATGATTGGACGACCGTCTTCACGCAACAACCGCCTAAAATGAAATTCACCGACGTATTCAAAAACAAAAGCACAGCGCTCTCCTTCTTCCTAAGCATCGTCGTCTGGGGCATCGGCACGGGTTGTTTCGCGGCCACGATGAACAACTTCCTGTCGGACATCCACAACATGACCGGCGAGAATCGCGGCTCGCTTGAATTCTTCCGCGAAATGCCCGGCCTCGCGTTGGTCTTCCTGTTCGCGCTTCTCAACCGCATGTCCGACTGGAAAATCCTCCGCCTGGGAACGATGATTTCCATGCTTGGCGCGGCGCTTCTCTTCGTTCCTTCCAACAAAGTCATTGTGACGTTTTTCATCATGATCTGGAGTTTGGGCGAACATCTTATCATGCCTGTCCGTCAAGCCATCGCCATCCAGATCGCCAAGCCGGAAAACGCAGGCCAGTCGCTCGGTTTTCTGACGTCCGCCATGAATTTCGGCAGCGTCACAGGATCCGTCATCGTCTTTGTCATCTTCTATGTCGGAGTCCGTTCAAGTGGCTTGTCGCAACGCGTGCTATATGATATTGTATGGGGCCTGATCGCCGTTCTCATGATTGTCAGCACCATCAGTACGTTCAATAAAAACGCCCCAGACGAAGTGGCCAAACGCCCGAAACTCTACTTCCATCGCAAGTTCAGCAAATTCTATGCGTTGGAACTCTTCTACGGCGCCCGAAAACAGATTTTCTTCACCTTCGCGCCCTATGTTCTCATCCGTGAATACGGCTTTTCAACGGCCCGCATGGCTTTCCTGCTCGGCCTCTGCGCCTTCATCAACATCTTCGCCGCCCCCGCCATCGGCAAGATCACCGACAAGCTCGGCTACCGCAACATCATGATCTGGGACACCATCATTCTCTGTTTCGTCTGCATCCTCTACGGCTTCGCGGGCGACATCTTCCCGCGAAACATCGCCTACTGGGTCGTCTATGTCAACTACATCTTCGACGCGATCATCAGCACGACCGCTCTCGCCACGAACATCTACATCCGCGGCATCGCGGATACCCACGACGAACTATCCTCCACGATGTCCACCGGCATCTCCATCAACCATTTCATCTCCATTCTCGCAGGTCCCGTCGGCGGCTGGATCTGGGCGAAATACGGCATCGGCCTTCTATTCGCCGTCTCCGCCATCATGGCCATCTGCAATTCCATTTTCGCATACACGCTGCCAAAGCCCAAAGTAACGACGGCGTCCTCGCCGTTGTAACGACGGCGTCTCGCCGTTGTAACGACGGCGTCTCGCCGTTGTTAACCATCGCCACATTAAGCAAATAAATCATCCAGATCATCCAGTTCATCTAGAATATCCAGCCATCAAAAGAGAGAAAGCCATGTCACTATTCCAAGATTACAAAGACCTTGTCCTCAACCATGAATGGAACCAAGACCTCCTGAAAAAAGTCCGCGCCATCGTCGCTGAAGATGAATCTCTCATGGAGCCATTTACGCTTCCGTCCGGCGTCTCAGATGTAAAAAACGCGATGGACTGGATGACGGACAAACGTCCCAAACTCCTCAAATTCTTCAGCGACAACATCTATGGCCGCATCCTGCCGCGTCCGCAGTCGCTGTCGTTCGAAGTCCTTTCCATCAAGGAAGACGCCTTGAACAACACGGCCATCCGCAAGGAAATCCGCATCCATTCGTCAAACAACGGCAAGTCGCATGCGTTCGACTGCCTCCTCTACATTCCGAAAAACGCCACGAAGCCTGTTCCGGCCTTCGCGGGACTGAATTTCCGCGGCAACCAACTCACCATCGATGAATTGGATGTCCGCCGTTCCGGCCTCGTTCCGGAAAACGAAGCGAATCATGACAAACGCGCCACGCAGAAGGATCTCTGGTGTTTCCGTGAAACAGTCGCCCGTGGCTATGCATCCATAACCGCTTGCTATCACGACATTTTCCCTGACAATGCCGCCGCATGGGACCGCAGCGCTCTGACGCTTTTCGACAACGTCGATGGCTTCAAAGGCTGCCATGAGCACTACACGTCCATTGGCGTCTGGGCATGGGGCCTCTCCCGCATGCTCGATTATCTGGAATCCGATCCGCTCATCGACGCGTCGCAAGTCGCCGTCCACGGCCTCTCCCGCCTGGGCAAGACAGCCCTGTGGGCGGGAGCGACCGATCAGCGGTTCAAGATGGTCGTCTCCAACTGCTCCGGCTGCGGCGGCGCGGCGCTCTCCCGCCGTCTTCTCGGCGAAAATCTCTTCATCATGCATACCGTTTTCCCGCACTGGCTTGTGAAGAATATCGAACAGTACATTGGCCATGAAGACACGGCGCCGTTCGATCAGCATGAACTGCTCGAACTCGCCGCGCCGCGCCTTCTCGCCGTCGCGAGCGCGACGGCCGACAGCTGGGCGGATCCGCACGGCGAATTCCTCTCCGCGAAAGCCGCCAGCGAAGTCTATCGCCTCTTCGGTTCGGAAGGCCTTCCCGCCGAGACGGATCCCGCGCCGGATCAATATGTTACAGGCCACATCAGCTACCATATCCGCACAGGCGTCCACTCCCAGCAGCCGCTGGATTGGGGCCATTACCTCCAAATCGCCGACAAGTATTTTGTCAAATAAGTCAAACGTTCATTTTCTTGTTTTTTCACAAAGAATTTCCGCATGACATCCTTTGCACCTCGCGAAGCGATGACAACCGCCGAGCCGCCGGAGCCAAGCCGCATTCGCGGAGCTAAAAGCTTAAGGCTTAAAGCTTAAAGCATATTCAATAAATTATGCATTATGCATTATGAATTATGCATTAAAAAAGGCGGCGAGGCTTTTCTGTTTGTTCTGTACTACTATAGTTCATTTTCTTGTTTTTTGACAAAGATTTTTCCATGCGCTTTCTGTCGCGCGAAGCGCTTTCACAACCGCCGAGCCGCCGGAGCCGTTTGCATCATCCATGATCAACGTTTTGTTTCAACATGAAATACTTCTTGATATCGTCGGCCCGGCGGCGAGGCTTTTCTGTTTGTTCTGTGTTTTCTGTGGACTGATTTTTAGTGTTTTTCGTGTTTTTCGTGGTTCTCTTCATCAGTATATTAAAAGGAGGAAAAATGAACAAGTTCTTTAATATCATCCTGTTAGGATGTATCGCCGCTGGCGTTGAAATGGAATTGGAAGAACTGGATGCCGCGCCGTTCGAAATCAAAGCCACCGCCAACCACGCGGATGGTCTCTACAAGGCGGGCGAGCCCATCGTCTTCTCCGTGCAACTTCTCGACAATGGAAAAGTCGCCGCCGGCCGCAAACTCTCCTACATCCTTCGCGACCATGACGCGTTCAATGAAGAAGGCGTCATCACCACCGCGGAAACGCCTGTCGCCCTGCCCGCGAAAACGTTGCAGGCCCCCGGCTGGCTGTTTATCCATTTCACGCTATTGGATGAAAATGGAAAGACCGTCAAAGTAAAAGGAAAAGGCCCGTACGGCGTCGGCGCATTGGTCGAACCGGAGAAATTCGTCAAAGGCCGTGAGGAGCCTGCCGATTTCGACGCCTTCTGGACCGCCCAGAAGGAACGCCTCAAGACTGTGCCAATGAAGGAGTTGGAACGCGTCAAATTCGAATCGAAGGATCCCAAGCACAAAGGATTCGACATCTATGACATAAAGGTCTCCTGCGTTGGCGACATGCCTGTCTCCGGTTATCTGACGATTCCGCAAGGCGCTCAGCCGAAGTCACTTCCAGTCGTCGTGGTCTATCATGGCGCGGGTGTCCGCAGTTCCGTCATCCGCTGCATGCCCGGCGCTGTCTGCCTGGACGTCAACGCCCACGGCATCATCAATGGCCAGCCGCTGGAATTCTATACGAAGCTCGACAAAGGCGAACTTGCCGACTACCGCCATCGCGGCTGCATGCAGCGCGAAACGGTCTATTATCTCGGCATGTATCTCCGCATGCTCCGCGCTCTGGAATACGCGCGTTCGCTGCCCGAATGGAACGGAAAGGATTTGATTGTGAAAGGCCACAGCCAAGGCGGCGCGCAGGCCATCGCGGCGGCGGGCCTCGATCCGCTTGTCACGCTCTGCCTCTCCAATGCGCCCGGCCATGCGGATCATGCTTCCTACGTTCTCAACAAGCCGCAGTCAACTGTCGGATTTCCAAGATTCTACAAAATGGAAAATCCGGAAGAAGGCCATTGGAAGAAGCTTTCCGACTCCATCGTCTATTTCGACACAGTCCATTTCGCAAAGCGTTTGAAATGCCCGACCTACATGGCCGAAGGCTTCGCCGACGCCACCTGCATCCCGCCGCAGGTCTTCGCCGTCTATAACAACATCCCCTCCACGACGCCGAAGCATATGCACACGAAGCCCACGGGCAACCATGGCACGACGCCTGATCCCGCCGGCGACGCAGCGCTGAAAGCGCTGCTCAAACAATAAAAGTGGCGCGGCGGCGTGGTGTGGCGGCGGCGTCCCCGCCGTCGCGTGGTGTGGCGGAAGCGTCCCGCTTTCGCGTGGTGTGGCGGCGGCGTGGTGTGGCGGCGGCGTCTCGCCGTCGCATGGTGTGGCGGAAGCGTCCCGCTTTCGCATGGTGTGGCGGCGGCGTGGTGTGGCGGAAGCGTCCCGCTTTCGCATGGTGTGGCGGCGGCGTCTCGCCGTCGCGTGGTGTGGCGGAAGCGTCCCGCTTTCGCATGGTGTGGCGGCGGCGTGG
>JAFZIJ010000095.1 GCA_017554445.1 Victivallales bacterium | reverse complement strand
GTCGGCGTCCCCGCCGTCGGAGATCGGTGTGCCGTCGGCGTCCCCGCCGTCGGAGATCGGTGTGCCGTCGGCGTCCCCGCCGTCGGATATTTCATCCCATTCATACTTTAATTAAAACAAGAATAATATTCAAGGTATATATATTATGCCGGATTTTACCATCAATCCGTCTTTTGGCTCACCTGTCGGCGACATCAGCGTCAACACAGCCGCGCCTATTCCCGCCAACGCCGTCGCGCCATCCGCACCGCAAAAATCAACAGGCGATCCGGATCTGGCGCCTGGACAGAAACGGCCAGAAGGCGCCCAGAAGTCAATTTATGGTGAAATCCCGCAGATTCCCGTGTTGGACGCCGTGGAAGGGATCAAATTCGATTTCAACCACGGCATCCGCATCCTCTTCCCCCACAACGGAAAGACATACCATGTGACGTTCATGGACATCGACACGGGCGTCGTCCTCTACAGCAACGACACGGTGCCCGGAGCCTTCGTGACCTCCGTCAAGAAGTTCTACATCAAGTTCCGCCTCATCATCCACGAGAAGGGCAACGACAAGCCGATCTTCCAGCATGACATGGACTTGAAAGACAAGGAGGTCATGGTCCAGCTGCCCGTCGGCACGATCGGCGACAGCATCGGCTGGTTCTCCTACGTGGAGCGTTTCCAACTGAAACATCACTGTAAACTGGTCTGCGTCATGACGCCGTGGATCGCGACGCTGGTGAAAGACCAATATCCGAACATCACGTTCATCGCCCCGGAGGACACCGTAAAGTACAAGCCATACGCGAGTTACTACATGGGGCTGTTCTTCAAGGGCGACGTGGACAACCAGCCTATCGACTTCCGCTACATCGGCCTCCATCGCACGGCCGGCTATATCCTCGGCCTCGACGGCGACGACCTGAACGATCTGCCGCCACGTTTCAACCTTTCCGCTCCGCGACAGATAAAGGAAAAATACGTCTGCATCGCGGCGCAGTCATCCAGCCAGGCAAAATACTGGAACAACCCGTTCGGATGGATCACGGTTGTCAAGTTCCTGAAGGACAACGGCTACCGTGTTCTGTGCATCGACAAGGAAAAGGTCCACGGCGTAGGTCTCCACTGGAACTACATCCCGTGGGGCGCGGAGGATTTCACGGGCGACATCCCGTTGCAGGAACGTGTGAATCTCATCAAAGACGCGGATTTCTTCATCGGCCTTTCCAGCGGCCTTTCATGGGTGGCGTGGGGGTGCAAGGTGCCGATTGTGATGATCAGCGGCTTCACGCATCCGACGAACGAATTCCACACGCCGTACCGAATCATCAACTACCACACATGCCATTCATGCTGGAACGACATGCGCGAGGATTTCGATCATTTCGATTTCCTCTGGTGCCCCCGCCATAAAGGCGACGACCGCCAGTTCGAATGCACCCGCCTCATCTCCGCCGAGCAGGTCATCGCGACCATCAAGAAGATCCCAACCTTTAAAGGTAATGCATAATTCATAATGCATAATTCATAATTATTTGAAAGGCAGATATATAGTACATCTCTACATTTCAAATCATCATATATAAAAAGGTCAATACGATGTCAGAAGAATCCCAGATACTTGTCGCATCCGGCAGTGGAATCCAGACCGTTGTCCCGCAACTGGCGGCAACCGCACCGCAAATCGTCTATCTTGATTTCGACGGAGCGGAGACGTCGTATTATAATCCTGACTTGGATATTGCCATCGACAATATTGTCGTGGAGGATTCCGGCTTTGATTCAGAAAGCATTACGTTGATTATTGATGCCTTGAACGAGCAATTCGGCGACGATGTCGTCTTCACCGCAGACCTCCCGACCGACACCGACGCCTATTCCACCATCTATGTCGGCGTGACCTCCGCCTTCGACGGGTACGGCTCTTTCCACGGCCTCGCCGAAACCATCGACTCGGGCAACCAGATCCGTGATGACAATGCGTTTGTATTCTTGAATTCAGCCGTTGCCACAGAATTTGTCACCTCCGTCATCGCCCACGAGACCGAGCATATCGTCTCGGGAATGGAACACGGCGGCGAGGGATTGGAAAGATATGCCCATACATATATTATTGAAAATGGAGAAAAAATTGGGCCTGGCTGGCTTGAAGATGGCGATCGCATGATAATCAAAGATGGTGGCTCGGCAGAACACATGCAAATCTTTTGTGGTGTTAACGTGTCAGTTTGCAGCGGTGGCTTTGCGTACAACACGTTCCTGCAGAATGGTGCTAGCATGTCAGTTGACAACGGTGGCATTGCGAGCTACACGACGCTGGAGGGGATGATGTCCGTCAACGGCATGGCGGTCAACACAGACGGGGCCGGCTCCATGTTCGTCTTCGGCGGCGGCACGGCAACTAGCACACACCTCTATACGGGCGGCACTTTGCACGTCGTCAATGATGGCACGGCGAACAACACGACCGTGGATGGCGGCACCCTGTACGTCGACCATTTTGGCACGGCGAACAACACGACCGTGTCTAGCGGCGGCACCCTGTACGTCGACTATGATGGGAGGCTCAAAGGGAGCCTGCAAATCGCCTCTGGCGCCACGGTTTCCGTCGAGTCAGGAGCCATCATGGAATTCACGGTTGCCGAGCAGGAGAATGCCAGCATTGCCTTGTTCAACCACTACGACTATCTGCAAGGCGCTGAAAACGCGATCTACACGATCATCGTCAAGGAGGACCAGGCAATCGGGCAATATGCCCTTGCCGACTTTGCCTCCGCCTTCAATGAGACTATTACCGTTACCGTGATGACAACGTCTTACACAATCTTGGGGAACTTGACTGTGGGGAGCTCCTTTGAACATGATTCAAAGTTATACCATCTGCTCCTGGACGGGAATACCCTCGTGTTGGACATACCAGACATCACGCCTCCCGTCATCACTCTTGAAGGCGACACGACGACGACTTTGCAATCCGCCTCGTTGACCGCTTCCGCCAATGAAGCGGCGGATATCTCCTTCAACACCGTCTCTTCAGAATACGATGGCGCTTGGACGAACTATACGGGCGCATTGACGGTCACGGACAACGGCACGTGGTACTTCAAGGCCATCGACGCGGCAGGGAACATCGGCACCGCATCCATCACCTTCAACAACATCAAATCGATGGGGCCAGAGATTGAACTTACGGGCGATAACACGACTCCGCTGCAATCGACCACATTGACGGCCACCACGGAAGAAGGCGTGGACATCTACTATTCTCCCGATGGCAAGTTCTGGGCAAAATACGACGGCGAGATTGAGATCACGGCCAACTGCACGTGGTACTTCAAGGCGACAGACGCCGCCGGCAACACAGGCACGGCGCAGATCACGTTCGAGAACATCGACACAACCGCTCCAATACTCTCGAATATAGATATTTCCGCTCCCAATGAATCGGGGCTGGCCGCCATTACCGTCGAAGCGAATGAAACGCTGTCGAAACTGGAGTATTCCTGGAAGGAAGGCGAATGGCTGGATGCTTCTGACGGGACGATTTCCGTCGCTGAAAACGGCTCCGTCCAATTCCGCCTGACGGATCTTGCCGGAAATGTGTCGGTGACCGACAGCTATGTTGTTGAAGCCTTCAATGCCAAAGTGACAACGATTGAGACGGTTACAACAGATGATGGCGCGGTCATCAGCTGGATTGACGATGGCACTGCCATCTGGTCTAAGAATTATGATATCGCCATAGGTTCCAATGCGGGAATAATTAATCTGACGAATGTTTTGGCTGGAGGAGTGGAGCTGTTGAATACACCGTCAGGCGAAATGGCGATTAGCGTCAAGCCGAGCCAGTCGGACATCTGGACGGATGCCGGCAGTGTCAATGTTCAAAATGAGCATGAAGCAACAAGCCAATACATTGTGGCTGAAGACAATGGCTTGGCCGATGTCATATTTGCATCTGCTTTGTTTGAATGGAACGGCAACTACCAGGCGCAACACGTTGGCGCCGGTGAATGGAATGGAACGGGCGAGACGGCGGCTTTGGCTGGAAAGAACGCCATTTCCGATATCTTTGCCGGTTCAGATGACGCGTCCATCCTTCTCTTGACAGATGATACCAACGGCGACGCGCTGTTCATCGAAGACATCTATTCCGCGTTCCCGGAAGGATTTGACGCGCAGGCGCGACTCGCGAAAATCGACGAAATCCGCGCAGGAGCGGGCGATGATGTCATCGATTTGACGAGCCAGCGGTTCGACTATGTCGGCGGCGGGATGACTGTCAAAGGCGGTCTCGGCGACGACGTCATCTGGGCGAACAACGGTGACAACACGCTGTTCGGAGACGCGGGGAACGACCGCATCGTGGGAGCGGGCGGAAACGACGTCATCGTCGGCGGCGTGGGTAACGACAGTATGCACGGCGGTGGTGGAGAGGATATTTTCGCCTTCGGCGGCGATTGGGGCATCGACTCCGTGGAGCAGTTGGAAAACGGAAAGGTCACATTGTGGTTTGACGAAGGCTCGATTGACAAATGGGATGCTTCTACGCTCACCTATCGCGACGGCGACAAGTCCGTGGTCGTCAATGGTGTGGCGGCGGAAAACATTTCATTGAAGTTCGGTGACGACGGTAGCGAGCAATACGGCAAGTTGCTGGAAATGGGGGCGTTCGATGAATTCAGCAGCGAACGCATCTTTGAGAATAATAACAAACGTGGTACATTGGCATAAGGAGTTGCAACCATGAAAATGAAACATCAATTATTTGTTTTTGGGTTGATACTTTGTATGACGTCTTTCTCAGCCGTGGTTCCTGTTTCTACGTTAACGCTTCAATTGAAGCCTGGCTGGAATCTTGTGACATTGACGCGTCCGTTGGAATCATTGCAAGGCAACGTAAATAAATTCCTCTTGCTCAAGCCGTTAAGCTTTGACATGAATAGCAGCGCTTACGTGTTTTGCAACCAGGCGGAGGATTTGAAGCCAGGGGTGGGCTACTGGATTTTCAGTGGCAAGTCACAGATGGTGGAACTTGCATTGGATACCAAGCAGACAGCCGCGCAGCCGACGTTGACGAAGGGATGGAATCTTGTGGGCATGACGGACGGCGCGTCGTGGCCGAATGCAGCCGTGGCAATCTGGGGATGGAAGGACGGTCGTTTTGTGCAAGTCAATAAAACGGAGCTTCAAGTAGGCTGTGCGTATTGGGCCTTTTTTAATGCTTAATGCTTAATGCTTAATGTAATCGCATGGCGATGGCAGAGCCGCAGATATGCAAGATCATCAACAAGAAAAAATACAGAATCCGTTACAAGAAACGGATTTAAAGACAGCGCATAGCGGGTTGTACGGGCTGTGCCTCATCGGGCGGCATCATCAGCTGGACATGGACATGCGGCAGCTGCTCCACGACCATGCGATCGGTGCGGAAGAACTTCCTGTCAGGGAACTTGCGCATATCGCCGAACGGCATCAGCTGAAAGCGAAAAGCGTGAAAATCGTCTGGAAGAAGCTTGAAAGCTACCAGAAGGTTTTCCCATGCCTTGCGCGGAAGTCGGACGGTCATTACGCCATTCTCTGCGGACTGCGAAAGGCGGCCTCGACGGAAGGTGCTGAAAACAAGGATGTTGCCGCCAAGGCGGAATACGAACTGGCGGTCGTCGATGCAGAATGGCAGAAAGAGCATCCGACGGAGCAGTTCCGTTTTGTGACGGCGGAGGAGTACGCCGCGGAATTCACAGGCGAATGCCTGATGCTGAAACGCGTGTGGGGCATCGCGGATGAAAACCAGCCGTTCGGGCTGCGGTGGTTCATACCGGAATTTCTGAAACTGAAGGGCGTCTTTGCACAGATCGCGCTGTCCGTCGCGTTGCTGACATTGATCGCGCTGGCGGTGCCGCTGTTCTTCCAGAATGTTGTCGATAAAGTACTTGTGCATGAAAGCTTCTCGACGTTGAACGTGCTGGGGGCGGGCGTCGTGGCGGCCATTGTCTTCAATGCCCTGCTGGAGTATCTGAAGGGGCATCTGCTGCTGTTCGCCACGAACAAGATCGATATATCGACGGCGGTGAAGACGTTTGCGCATCTCGTGCGGCTGCCGATCGACTTCTTCGAACAGGTGCCTTCGGGCGTGCTGCTGAAGCACATGCAGCAGACGGAGAAGATCCGCGGCTTCCTGTCGGGCAACTTGTTCTTCACGCTGCTGGATCTATGTTCGCTGGCGCTTTTCATTCCGTTTTTATTATTATATAGTATAAAGCTCACGCTTGTCGTGCTGGCGTTCACGGCGTTGATGGCATTGGTCGTCGCGTCGCTGGTGAAGCCGTTCCAGCGGCGGCTGGACGCGCTGTATCAGGCGGAAGGGCGGCGGCAGAGCCGTCTTGTGGAGGCGATCCACGGCATCCGCACGGTGAAGTCGCTGGCGTTGGAGCCTGTGGAGGAGAAGGCGTGGGGCAACCGCAGCGCGGCGGCCGTCAACGCTTACTTCTCCGTCGGCCGCATCTCATTGACCGCGAGGAGCTTGAGCCAGGCATTGGAAATGCTCATGAACGTCGCGATCATCTGGCTGGGAGCGACGGCGGTGTTCAAGGGGAGCATGACCGTCGGCGCGTTGATCGCCTTCCAGATGCTGGCGGGCAGGGTGACGGGGCCGCTGGTGAAATTGGTCGGATTAATCCATGAATACCAGCAGGTTGCGCTATCAGTGAAGATGCTCGGCGCGGTCATGAACACGCCTGCGGAGCCGAACACGGGGCGCGTCCGCGCGCCGTTGCGCGGCGGAATTACTTTTGAAAACGTGTCGTTCCGCTATCGTCCGGATCTACCGCTGGCCATCCGCGACTTCTCATTGGAGGTTCCGCCGGGCGGTTCATTGGGTATCGTGGGGCGGTCGGGCTCCGGCAAGACGACGCTGACGAAACTGCTGCAAGGGCTGTATCCGCCGTTCAGCGGGCTCGTGAAAATCGACGGCATCGACATCCGCGAAATCGAAAAGTCGCATCTGCGTTCGAGCATTGGTGTGGTGTTGCAGGAGAATTACTTCTTCCAAGGGACGGTTCGTGAAAACATCAGTCTCACGAAGCCGTCAGCGACAGCGGAGGAAATCATGCGGGCAGCGGCGATGGCCGGAGCCCATGAATTCATCCAGACGCTGCCGCAGGGCTATGAGACTGTATTGGAGGAGAACGCCTCCAATCTGTCGGGCGGACAGAAGCAGCGGCTGGCCATCGCCCGCGCGTTGCTGACGAATCCCGCCATTCTGATTTTCGACGAGGCGACAAGCGCGTTGGATCCTGAAAGCGAGACGGTTATCAAGCGGAATCTGGCGGCGATCGCGAAAGGGCGGACGCTGATCGTCGTATCGCACCGTCTCAGCATGCTGGCGGGTGCGCAACGGATTCTCGTGATCGACAAAGGCGAGAAGGTCGCCTTCGGGACTCATGCGGAGCTGCTTGCGCAGGAGGGCATCTACAGCCAGTTCTGGAAGCAGCAGATGGGGGCGCCTTCGGCGAGCTAAAAGCTTAAAGCTTAAAGCTTAAAGCCTAAAGCTTAAAGCTGAAAGCTGAAATGCTAAAGCCGAAATGCTTAAAACTTTGATATAACCAAAATGAGTAAGAAAGATAAACAAAAAATTGCGTCGGACGCAATAGAATTTCTGTCTGATGCGCAGGAGATTGCGGAGCAACGGCTTCCGTGGTACGGTCGCGTTGGCGTCCTGTGGATATTCATCATCATGGCGGCGGTGATGGCGTGGGCGTGCATCGGCCAGGTGGATGTCATCGTGAGGGCGCCTGGGCGGATCGCGTCGGACACGGGCGACATCGTCATGAAACCGCTGGAATCGGCCGTCATCAAAAGCGTGGAGGTCCATAAGGGCGACATTGTCGAGAAGGGCGATGTGTTGCTGACGCTTGATCCGACGCTGTATCTGGCGGAGGAGGAACGGCTTAAGCATGAAGTGGAGGCGTTGTCGGCCGAATGCGCGCGATGGGAGGCGGAGTTCCGCGGCGAGGCGTTCGCAGGGGATGGTGGAAGCGACGCTAAAGCTTGGCAAAAAGCGATTTACGACCAACGGCAGGCTTATTACAAAGAACGGCTCCGTTATTTCGACAGCAACCGCGACCGGCTGGCGGCGGGCCGGAAATCGACGGCGGAGAGCTATGAAAAGTACAAGGAGATTCTCGGCAACATGTCGAAGATAGAGGACATGTACACGTCGCTTGGAAAACAGGAGATCGTTTCCGTGAAGGAGGCTTTGGAAGTGACGATTTCGCGGCTGCAGAGCGAGGCGGAGGTGGATAAACTGCGCAACCAACTGGTGGAATACGATCAGCAGATGCTGTCGTTGGAGGCGGAGCGCAGGTCGTTCGCGGAGGAATGGCGGAACAATATCTCCGAGAAATTGGTGGCGCTCCACCGTGAATTGGACGGCAATCGCGAGCAGCTGGTGAAGGCGCAACGGATGGTGTCGTATGTCAGTCTGAAAGCGCCGTGCCGCGCCGTCGTGCATGAGATTGCGGCGTTTCCGACGGGATCGGCGGTCGGCGAAGCGGAGGCCGTCATGACGTTGGTGCCGCTGGACGGCGCGTTGCGCATAGAGGCGGAGGTTCGACCGCAGGACATCGCCCGTATCGCGGTCGGAAACGACTGCCGTGTGAAGCTGACGGCGTTTCCGTTCCAGAAGCACGGGACGTTGAAAGGCAGTCTCTTGCAGATTTCCGGCAACACGCTGCAACGGCCGAAGACATCGCCGGACGAGCGCGGTGACGGTGCTTATTACCGCGTGTTCGTCGGCTATGAAGGCGAACTGCGCAACACGGGCGGCCGATTTACGCTGATTCCAGGCATGGAGGCCGAAGTGGAGATCAAGACAGGGCGGCGGCGCATCATCGAATATCTCATCCATCCGCTCATCAAAGGGCTGGATGAGGCGTTCCGTGAGCCATAATGATGAAACAAGATGTTGATTGCGAATATGGCGCTTCTTGTAGGGAAAATACGGATTGACAGGATTGGAAAACTTGGTACGTTTTATTGCCAATCGTCAGTTGGAGGATTATATTTAGATAGGAGTCAATCTCCCTCCATCCCTTGAAGGATAAGCGAACCTGTTGTAGAGGAAAAAACATGCTGAGCGATGACGTAGTGGTAGTGGGTGCCGTTTCTGACGATCCGTTGGCGAGTGATATCGCGGAGCGCATGGGGCAGGAGGTTGATATTTCGGATATACTTGCGTTCAAGGATTTTGCAAATAGTGAGTTTTGTCCGCGATTCATCTTTTTACAGGATGACGAACATGTCGGAAAGAGCCTTGAAGGCAAGACGGTGGTCATTGTCTCGTCATGCAGCGGCGAATTGACGCGCAACGCGCGTGCCATGCGCAACTTTTTGATTACACGGGCGGCGAAGGACAATGGCGCGAAACGTGTTGTTCTGGTCGAGCCGGATTTGTTCTACAGCGCACAGGATCGCGGGCCGAAGCAGGATCCAAACGGTAAACAGCGTACATTCCGTGACTTGAAGAAATTTGACGGGCAGCCGTTCTCCTCCCGTCTGTACTGCGAACTGCTGGAGAAAGCAGGCGTCGATACCGTCATGACCGTTCACAACCATTCCGCGGCGGTCGCTAAGATGTTCAGTGAGAAATTCGGTGCAGACAACTTCTTCAACCTTTCTCCCGCGAAACTGTATGCATGTTTTCTGGCCAACGAAGAGACACTTTTGGATCCGGACAGCGAGCGGGGCATTGTCGTCTGCGCGCCTGATAACGGCTCCCGCCCATTCGTGGAGGAAGTCTATAAATATCTGAATGAATATATCGACAAAAAACAGATGCCGTTGCTGCCGAGCCCCAAGCGTCAGGTTGGAATGCTCTGGATGGACAAAGAGCGCGTCGGCGAACGTAGCGTGAACATGATCTGCCATGAAAACAGCCCGATGAAGCTTGAGGACATCGAAGGGCGCGAAGTAATCGTGTTCGACGACATGGTACGGACGGGTACGACCATTGCGGAGTGCTGCCGTCGCCTGAAGGCGGCACACGCCCGCCGCGTCGTGTTCGTGGTGACACATTTCTATTCGTCACCGGAAGTGAAGGACAATTTGAATGATTCGGCGATCGATGCCATCATTACGACGAATACGTTGCCGAACATCCTAAACCGCGACCGGCAGGGGCGTTTACGTCGCAAGATGCTTATTCTGAAGCTTGAACGTTGGATTGCCCATACATTGCTGAAAGATGTTCTCGGCCTTGAGGACAAAGTAAACACGTGCCTTTACACGGTTGACGTCTCACGGAAGAATCCGCATTGGGAACAGCTGATCCATCAGGCGGAAAGCCACACATTGAAATAATATGGATTTAAGCGGATACATTACAAGTTCGGAAGCCCGCTTGCAGGAAGTCGAACGCGCCATTTCGGCGTTTGATTTCACGAAAGGCGACCAGAACCAATACCAGCAGCTCAACCGCGAATATCAGAAAATCAAGAGCCTGATGGTCGTCTGGAATGATTACCAGAAGGTCGTTAAAAGCTTGAAAGAGAACCGCGAACTGATGGAGGAGGCCGATGACGACCTGAAGGAGCTTGTCAAGGCTGACATCGAGTCGCTGGAAAAGGATGAACATCGTCTGGACGGTGAAATCAAGGCGTTGATCCTACCGATGCATCCCAATGAAGGAAAGGACGTTATCGTGGAAATTCGTCCAGGGGCCGGTGGTGACGAGGCGGCGTTGTTTGTCGCGGATATGTACCGCATGTACTGTAAATACGCGGAATTGAAAGGCTGGAAAAACGAACTGATGGAATTGAGCGATACGACGCTTGGTGGCATCAAATCCGTCTCGTTCACGCTTCGTGGCGACGGCGCGTGGTCGAACATGCGTTTTGAGAGCGGCGTCCATCGTGTTCAGCGGATTCCTGTGACGGAAACACAGGGCCGTATCCACACATCTACGGTGACGGTCGCCGTTTTGGCAGAAGCACAAGAGGTTGATTTTGAACTGAATCCGGAAGATTTGCGCATCGACGTGTTCCGTGCGTCCGGCCATGGCGGGCAGTGTGTCAATACGACGGACTCCGCCGTTCGCGTGACGCATATTCCGACGGGCATGTTCGTTGCGTCGCAGCAGGAGAAATCGCAGCATCGCAATAAAGAGATCGCGATGCGCATTCTGCGTTCTCGCTTGTTGCAAATCAAACAGGAAGAAGAAGATAAGAAGAATGCCAGCGAACGTCGTTCACAGGTTGGCACAGGCGATCGCAGCGAACGCATCCGGACATACAATTATCCGCAGAACCGCGTCTCCGACCATCGTTTCGATTTGACGTTCTATGACTTGGACAACATCATGGAAGGCAATATGGATGAACTGATCGGCGAGATTCGCGCCATCGACGCGAACCGCCGATTGGCTGAGGAACTTGGAATTGAGGCCTAAATTTCTAGTATTCTAGGCTTCTAGTATTCTGAATTCCACAAAAAAGCCCGAAAGCGTTGCGCTTCCGGGCTTTTTGATGAATTGTCCAAAAGAATGATTACTTCTGGTTGTATTTCGCGTACTTGCGGTTGAAGGCGTCGACACGTCCTTCGGTATCGACGAGTTTCTGCTTACCGGTGAAGAACGGGTGGCACTTGGAGCAGATACCAACGGAGCTCTTCGGGACGGTGGAGTACACTTCGAACGTGTTGCCGCATGCGCAACTGACAACGCACTTCACGTAGTTCGGATGCTTGCTTTCGCCTTTCTTCGGGGCTTCCGCCGCTTTTTCGGTCTTTTCAGCTTTTTCTTTCGCCATTGTTTGTGTTCCTTTTCTGTCCTGTTTGGGTGTCCGCAGGGCTTGTGTACCTGCGGACCATTCATGATGGTGGGACTATTGGCAAATGCCAGACATTCATATATTTAGGCGGTCCCGCAGGAGCGGAACCCTCCCATTTTAGGCGGTCCCGCAGGAGCGGAACCCTCCCATTTTAGGCGGTCCCGCAGGAGCGGAACCCTCCCATTTTAGGCGGTCCCGCAGGAGCGGAACCCTCCC
>JAFZIJ010000094.1 GCA_017554445.1 Victivallales bacterium | reverse complement strand
TTCCAGAATATCCAGAACTTCCAGAATATCCAGAGCTTCCAGAATATCCGCTCTTACAAACCATTATTCCACGTAGTTGATGCTGTTGGGTTTGAGCGGTGGAAGATGACCACCTTTCACAAACGCCTTCACGTCGTCTTCATCCACGAAAGATTTCGTTGAAAGTTCGACTTCCATTCCTTCCGGCAGAACGACACCCGCCGCCCGCAACCATTTGCGGCCGCGGGCCAGATAGGCGGCGCGGCATGTCGCAGGCGAATCATCCCCCTCTTTGTTTTT
The DNA here is from genome assembly GCA_017554445.1 of Victivallales bacterium. Lineage (GTDB taxonomy): Bacteria > Verrucomicrobiota > Lentisphaeria > Oligosphaerales > Oligosphaeraceae > UBA1407. The sequence continues at coordinate 18,025 of JAFZIJ010000094.1, read as the reverse complement.
CACAGGAGCGAACTGCTCGTCGCGACAAGCCTCCAACACCAGCGGGTTGTTCGCCAACGGCAACGCATCGAACAGGAAGAACTCCAGTTTAATGGCGTTCGGCGTTTCCGGCGACACAAGTTCGCCTTTGTCATTGATATACGGGACTTTCTTGTTGGCACGGTGTGGATTGAATTCCAGTTTGCCGGACGTGATGCGATCGATAAAATCAACGGACAAAACATGCATGGCGGGAGAGCCTGCGCGATAGGCCAGACGGCCAGGCTTGTCCTCCAACTTCGCCAGTTCGACCGGCATGTCCGAATACTCCACGATGATCATCTTTCCGTCCAAAATACAGAAATGGCCAAGCTTCTCCGCGTAGTCACGCTTGATAAGCGCGCGGGAACTCATGTCCGATTTCGTCAAATCATGCATGCCGATGAACAGCGGATCCATGACTTTGATCAGCGGATTGTCCACCTGCCAATAGGACAAAATAGTCACGCCTTTCTTCTCCATGTCAGCCAACGCGCCTGAATCACGAATCGCGGCGAATGAACCGCCATGACCGTTCGGCGACAGGGCCAGCGAATCCTTCGAGGCCAGCAAAGCTTTGCCGTCCATGCCGAAGGCTGGCAGCATCCCCTGCTTGAACATCATGACCTGCTCTTTTCCCAGACCGAAATAACGGTTTTCCTCAAAGAACGCACGCGTCGCCGCGTCGTTGATCGTGCTCGTCATGATGTACCACGTGAACTTGCAACCGTACTTCGCCTCGTTGCGCAACAACGATTCTGCGAAAATCTGGAACAACGACTTGTTCATCGCGGGCGAGACTTTGTACGTGCCTTTTGGACCATCGTAACCAAGACGCGTGCCCTGTCCGCCGGCCACCGTAAAAGCGGCCACCTTGCCGGACTTCAGCAGATCGACACCATGCTGATAAGCCTTTGTCTGAAAGGCTTTTTCTTCTTCTGTTTCAGGAACGAGCGCATGGTACGGCGCAGGTGTCAGCTTGTCGAACGGAATCGGAGCGGATTCGCCTTTGAGGGCGTTTGCGGCCCATTTCGTCACCGTCGGCCAGTCGATTTCCTGAATCTGCTGCGCCAACTGTTCACGTTGCGATTCATTGAGTTCATCCCAATAGGCTAAAATTTGCGTTTGTCCATTGGGTTCCAAAATCTTAAGAAGTTCTTCCTTGCTTGTCATGGTTGCTTGCCGGTTCCTGTTTGTGAAAAAAAGAAAATGACGTAATATATATAACATATCTTTCTTTTTGGAATTTCAATTTTATATTATGAATATTCGTAACTTGCCAGCCCCGCAGAGGAGAATAATATGAAAAACATGGATGATCTTCGCAATCTGTTTCTCCAAGCCCTGCAACAGGAGACGGACTATCTGAAGCAACGGCTGCCTAGCCATCTGTTCGCTATCATCAACGGCTATCTGCAAGGCGGCGGCAAACGCCTCCGCCCATGCTTGCTACTCATGTGCGCGCAGGCCGTCGGAGGAGACGTCGAAAAAGCACTGCCAGCCGCCGTCGCCGTCGAAGAATTCCACACTTGGACACTCATCCATGACGATGTCATCGACCACGATGATTTCCGTCGCGGCAATCCGACGGGTCACATTCTCGGCAGCCATCTTGGAAAAGAAGCGTGGAAGCTTTCCGACACCGTCGCCGCCGATTATGGCGTCAGCGCCGCCATTCTGGCGGGCGACTCCCTGCAGGCTCGTGCAACAGAGAAACTCTTTGATTTGAACGACTTCCTGCGTGATACGATTTTCTCTCTCGTCTTCAATATGACAGGGCGCCTCACGCAGGATCTGCTGGCGGGAGAGCAACTGGATGTAGAAATGAGCCATATGTCATGGGACGACATCACAGATGAAACCGTTCTGAAGATGATCGACGGCAAGACAGGCGCCCTTCTGAAATATTGCGCCGAAGCGGGAGCCGCTCTCGGCTTGGACACGCCTATCGAAGACTGCAAGACAGCCTTGCAGCTTGGTCAATTTGCCCTCAACTGCGGCATCGCCTTCCAGTTGCAGGACGACATTCTCGGCATCTATGGCGAAGAGGCAAAGCTCGGGAAACCAATTGGTTCCGACATCCGCGAAGGGAAACGCACATTGCTCGCCTGCCGCTCCTTCGACACGCTTTCCACAGAAAATGCCGCCTTGCTCCGCTCCATTCTCGGCCGAGCGGACATCACGCAGAACGACATCACAACCGTCCGCAATCTGATGAACGGCAAACCGCTTGAATCCGTCCAGAACGACGCAGAATCATACGTACAGACCGCCCTTTCCTGCCTGGAAATGGCTCTCGCTCCCTCCCCCTGCCGCGACGCCCTTCATGACTTCGCCATGAAAATGACCAAACGCGTCATGTGACAACCATAAGCCATTGGCCATAAACCATAAGCGTCGCTTCCTATGAGCAGGCTAGAACTGGCCATAGCGTTGAATGGCAGCCATTAACAACCGCATGCCCGTCAGACGGCTGCCGTTGTTGATGGAACCGGCCGTCGCGAACACAAGGCCGCGCTTTTCGCGAGCCTGTTCGAAATCGCGCAGAAATTCGCGCACCATTCCTTCTTCATTATTACGACTGTAGGTGAACGGCGCCAACTGCCCATGGATAACCGCATGCGGACAGTATTTGCGGATTTCGGACACCGTCAGCGTCGGCCCGAAATTCGTTCCCTTCAAATCGACCTCCGCCAACAGCGGCAGCAGATGTCCCATCGCCGAATCGCTATGCTGGAAACGGTGATGCTGCGGCAACGGCGCGTATTTGCCGAAGACGGCTCGATGAATCGGCATCGCGAAGAAATCGTAGATTTCAGGACTGAACAAGCAGGAATTGTCGTCCGCCCATGACCAATGCATCGCGCGGGCGACATCTTCCGGTTCTGCCTCCGCATCAAGTACTTCCGCTCGTGCGAGAATCGCCCGCGCAATCAGATCGCTAAACCGCCGCAACAGCCCCGGATCGTCGTAGTAGAGCATCAACACGTTTTCCGGCCCGAACACGGAGCATGCGAACGTGCATGGGCCGCGCTGTCCGCGATACAACGGCACTTTGCAGCCCAACGCTTTCAGCCGCGCTTTTTCCGTATCCCAATTTTCGGGCAGCATGAAATCGCGCAGATGCTCAAGGCGTTTCTCCACGCGATCCAACAGAGCCGACAATTCTTCCGGCGTTGACGCGGCTTGTTGCAGCCACCATGAGCCGGAAGCACCGCCAATCCATTTGTTCTCCGCTTCGAAAATATCGCCAAGTTCTTTTACCGCAGGCCATTGGCGCTGCGGATCAGGCAATTTCTCACTCAGCAGACGACGACCGACAATCTTCTCCGACAAATCGTTGTAGCGTTTCGAAACTTCAATCGCCCACGGCTTGTCGCCATAGAGGAAACGCCACCAATCCTGTTCCAAGCCAAGCTCTTCGAAGACGCACTCCCAATTCAGCGACGCGCCAAACGGACATTGACGAATGTCCGGGCTGAACGGAGCGGCCATCGCCTCCTTCTGCCGCGCCCAGAATTCGTCCAAATCCACGGGAGCCAGCCCGCCGTTGGCCTTCATGTCCGCCAGCAGGCTTCTTACTTTCGCATCGTCATCCATGTTCTGCATATTGTTTATCTTGAAGGAGAAAGCCCGATTCCGCCACTGACTTTCTGCGTGTCGTTGACAGTCAGAAGCTCTTCATGATACTCCACGACTTTCAAGACCGCTTCGATATATTTGTCGATGATTTCAGGCTCATAATGCTTGAACCACGGCTCGCCTAAAATCTTCGTGTTGATCTGCGCGGCGACGGGCAGTTCCCCCGTAAGGGCTTTGACATCAATGCCTTTCGGCAGGAAACGACTAGCCGTCGGCACACCGTTGCCGAAGATATCGACATCGTAGAACACACTGGATTTGTGCAACGGATAATTGCCGCCGACGGAGAAGCCGTGTCCCGCGACTTCCGCGTTCAACGCTTTGGCGAACGTCGCATTCGAAATGCCGTGGAACGCTTCCGGCTCGTACAGGAAACGCGTCGCATACCATCCTGCCTTGTCGCTGCCTTCATCTTTCGGATAAATGATGCTGATGCCGTTGACGCCTTCAAGGCCTTTCCAGAAATACTTCATGGCTTTGTCGATTTCGGCCTTTTCCGCCTCGTATTTCCGCAATTGGACACGGCCGATGGCGGAACTGCACTGATGCATGCGGTTCTTCAAGCCGCCCCACGGAACCGTGAACGTCTCTTTGTATTCTTCCGGCGAATACACGTCTCCGATTCGCGCATAATGGCCGAAACGAATCGCGCGGCGGTAGATTTCAAAATCATCCGTCACAAGCATGCCGCCTTCGCCGACGGCCAACGACTTGCCTGTCATGATGGACATCGCCGCCACTTCGCCGAACGTGCCCAGCAGCTTTCCTTTGTAATGACCGCCCTGCGCATGCGAAACATCTTCAATCACAATGAGATGATGCTTTTTCGCAATTGCCATGATGCGGTCCATGTCCACAGGATGCGCCATATAATGGACGACCATGATGGCTTTCGTACGCGGCGTGATATGCGCTTCCACGCTGTCCGGATCCATCTGCAGCGTTTTCGGATCAATATCGCAGAAAACAACCGTCGCACCGAGTGTCAACGCGCCTGTGCAACTCGCCCAATACGTGACGGATGTGCAGATCATTTCATCGCCCGGCCCAAGCCCCACGGCGAACATCGCGGCGTTCAGCGCGTTTGTGCCCGTATTGTGCGCCAACGCGTATTTGCGTTGCTGCCATGCGGCGAATTCCGTCTCGAACTGCTTCGTGATGTTCAGACCGGACATGTTGCCGTCTTCCAAAACATCGAGCATCGCCTTCCGCATCTCGTCGTTCACAATCGGCCAATGAAACATCCTCTCCGGATATTTATCCAACACGGGCGTGCCGCCCTGTACCGCCAGATGAGCCATTTTCTACTCCTTAAGCTTTTTATCCTGTTTATTATTTTTATAAAGAATCCATTGGTCAAACGCTTTCACAACTGCATTACAAGCAATGCTGAAAAGCTGTTGCATTTCGCTTTAAGCCTTGCGCTTTAAGCTCTTAGCTCCGCGAAGCGGATTACTCAAACATAATCTTCATTGAGACGCTGCTGCCGGGCTTCGAGCCTTTCACATGGAACGTCTGGTTGTTGTAGAACCGTATGTCCTTCAACGCCTTGTTTTTACCTTCCTTGTCGGGATAGTTCAAATGGATGACCTCCAAATCAACGGCGCCTTCCTGTTTCTCCGTGGCGGTATTGACGAAATTCACCGCATTCAGCTTTTTCAACAAAGACGAATCCACTTCGAACATCGTCAGATCCTGCTTCTTACCATAGCCTTTCATCGCTTTGTAAGTCTCTGGCTTCCATGTAACAACAGGATCGCCGCCCTTCATCAACTTGCCAATCGGCGTGCCGTTGACGTGGACTTCCACATCCATCGTGCATTTCACCACACGGCAGGTCATGAAGACTCCCTGTTGTTCCGTCTTGAACTCCTTGTCTTCGTTGCCGTTAAGGATCAGATAACGCACGGTGTAGTCACTGTCCTGCCCGTCCTGCTTCGCCGTCAGATGGAAGTCATGGACGCCGTCGAACAATGTCGTCGTGTCCAATTTGCCGCTCCAATAGGACCACAGCCGTTCCTGTGTTTTTTTCTCCAATGCGAACGGCTTGCCGTCCAATTCCGCCGTGACCTCCACAGGCTTTCCGTAGTCCAGCACGCTGAAGACGAACTCCTGCTCGCCTTTCAGAATGTTGTTGCCCATGGGCGTGAAATTCGATATCGCGTTGTGTCCCTTACGGTTAAGGAAGACGAAATTCTCCAGTTTGTTGTCTTTAATCGATGTCAACTGGAAGCCCTGCGGATGACCATCTCGATTCTGCATGCCCCACCAACCGCCGCAGACAGCCGCCACGATATAGTTTGTAAAACTTTTGAACGGACGCGTCCACGTCCTGTGGCTGTGACCACCGAACGCTGCGATCACATTTTTGCCTTCCAGATACTTGTCAAGGTCCTTCGGCAGAATTTCATGCTGGAAGATCACAATCGGCTTGCCTTCAGGCAGCAATGCAAGATCTTTCTGAAGCCAACCGAGCTGGATGTCGTCATTGTAATAGGTATAAGCGCCTTCCGGCTGCTCCTGCTGGCCGTCCAACGCGATGAAATGAACGTCCGCCCAATCGAACGAATAAACCGTCGGCCCGTAACGGTGATGGAAAATGCCTTTCGCGTAAAATTCATGGTCTGGATGGCGCACGGCATGGCGCGTATTCGCAAGCTCATGGTTTCCACACACATAGAACATTGGATATTTCAGTCCGTATTCACCGATAAGATAACTGTCGTACTGCTTGATGGCGTTGAAAATGGTTTTCGTGTCTGAGCCTAACACCAAGTCACCTGTATGGACAACGAACGCCACGTCATCCAATGGCAGGCTGTTGATCTGCGCGACCACTTCCTTCATGATTGCCGACTTGTTGATATGCGTATCCGTTATATGGAAAAACATGAAGTCCTTCTTCTGCGGCTGCGGCGCAAGCCCGAATTCATGGACCACACCTTCGCGGCCATGCATCCAGAACGGCGTCGTCGGCTCATGTTGGCTTGGACGCATGATCCACAGAAGTGGTTTCTTCGCACGGCTTTCCAACTTGAACCAGCCGTTCGCATCCGTCTTGACGACGTTGTCGCTGTCGCTGACGACGATGTCCGCCATTCCCGCTTCGCCGTCATCGTAGATTCCGTTTTTATTCGCATCCAAAAACACACGCCCTTCGAACACGGCGGCGACTGCGCCATGCAGACATGTGACCAATATCAACAACGCTAGAATCCGTTTACTCATCTTTGTCTCCTTTGTCTCACGGCCTCTTGTATTCGCACGGCACGGCGGTCTGGCAGAGGCCGCATCCAAGGCCCAAATCCATCCAACCGTAAGTATCTGCACGCAAGGGCACTATATTCTTCATCTGGTATTCCTTACATTTCTGCTTGTCGCGTTCGGCAAGCGTATTACCGATAGATCCAGCCGGACAACGACGGCGGCACGCCCCGCATTTGATGCACCACGCCGTGTAGTCGTCGCCATATGCGCGTTCATCCGCCGGCAGTTCCAACGATGTCACAACGCTTGCCAGACGATGCGCAATGCCATGTTCCGTAATCAGCCCGCCAGACAGTCCAAACGTCCCCATGCCCGTCACGAACGCCACATGCCGTTCGGACCAGCGGGCCCTCAGATTCTTTGTCGCCTCTTTATAGTCATCCTGCTGGAACGGTGCGACGGATGGAACGCCATGTTCCTGAAGCCACCGCGCCAACTGGTTACGCATATTCTGCAACGCCTGGTCACCGAACGAACGGATACGCGCCCACAGTTCGCATGGCCGCTCCGTCTCCTTACGGTTCCCTTCGCGCGCCGCCTGTGAATTCGGACAGCAGATCGAAATGACGGTTTTCGCCGTCGCGTCCGGATACAAAAGATTCAAAGCTTCCTGCGGCGTCCAATGCTCCGGCCCGACTATCGTCTTGAATTCCATGAACCAACGATCATCCGCAGATGCGAATTTCACGGTAGGCGGTTCGAAGAACGTAGCCGCGCCAGTCGCATCGTACAAATGGTTCACCACATCTTCTATGGTCTTGCGTGTGATGTCAGTTGGTTTCATGAAATCCTCATTACAATAAGGTATAATATTTGTTATGACTTTAACGTAGTTGCTTTCCGTCACTTTGCAAACGGCGACGACGACATGACGCGTTTTTGATGATTTCCGCTCCGCCTTGTGCTCCGCCTGAATGGCATTTATCGATAAGACCATTATTTTATATGATTTTGCATTGCAAGTTATATTTTCCATAAAGGAGCCAAAATGCTTTTCAGTGTCAAGACATACGGCCGCGCTGGCCTTCTCGGCAATCCATCGGACGGCTATTACGGCAAGACCATCGCTCTCGCGCTTTCGGACTTTCCATGCACCGTCACCATCTATGAAAGTCCGGAAATCCGCATCGAACACAATCGCGAAGACAACAGCGAATTCTCTGGTCTGAGCGCCATGGTCAAGGAAATCGAACGATTCGGCTACTACGGTGGTGTCCGCCTCGTAAAGGCCACCATCCGCCAGTTCTACAAGTACTGCGTCAAGCATGACATCGAACTGCCGCGCAGAAACTTCACCATCCGCTATTCGTCAAAAGTCCCGCAGCTCGTCGGCATGGGCGGCTCCAGCGCCATCTGCACAGCCACGTTCAAAGCACTCGTTAAATTCTACGAAGTTGCAGACAAGATTCCCTTCGAACTGTGGCCGACACTCTGCTGGCAGGCCGAACAGGATCTCGGCATCCAATGCGGCATGCAGGATCGTGTCATTCAGATCTATGACGGCCTCATGTACATGGATTTTTCCGAAGAGTATTTCAAGGCGCATGATCACGGCATCTATGAACGTCTCTCTCCGGAACGCCTGCCGAAACTCTACATAGCATACGCACCGGATCGCGCGGAATTTTCCGGCATCTACCACTACAAACTACGCGTCCTTTATGATGAAAAGAAACGCGATCTCGTCCAAGCCATGAACGAATTCGCGGAATACGCACGGCTTGGCCGTGACGCCATTATCGCAGGCCAGCATGAAAAGCTTGCAGAACTCATCAACATGAATTTCGACCTCCGTTGCCGTGTTCTGAAAGTCGCGGAAGAGAACGCGCGAATGGTCTTCACGGCCCGCAAGGCAGGAGCCTCCGCCAAATTCGCGGGAAGCGGCGGCGCCATCATCGGTACATATGAAGATGAAACGATGTTCGAACGCCTCCGCATGGAATTGGAGGCCATCGGCTGCAACGTCCTCTCCGCACGCATCGCTCTGCCACAGAACTAGGCTTTTTCTCTAAACAAGTGGAAACCAACCAACAGGACAACGCCATTCTCGCTCCAGGAACCTTGGTCAACGGCTATCAGATCATCCGTGAGATCGGCCATGGCTCCACGGCGGTCGTCTATCTTGCCAAACAGCTGGATCTTGGACGGAACGTCGCCTTGAAAGTCCTTTCCGCGGAGCTTTCGCAGAACGCCGAATACGTCTCACGCTTCATCAACGAAGCGCGAGCCGCCGCCACATTATCCCATCAGAACATCATCCAGGCACTTGATGCAGGCGTTGCCCCTGGAAACATCTATTTCTTCTGCATGGAATACGTCGATGGCGAATCACTCATGCGGAAAATACAACGGGACGGCCCGCTTCCACCCGCCGCCATCCGTACATGGGGCCTGCAGATCGCGGACGCCCTCAATTACGGATTCCAGACGCATACGTTCACCCACGGCGACATCAAGCCGGAGAACATTCTCATCGACCACCACAACCAGGCAAAGCTCGCCGATTTCGGTCTGGCAAAGGTCGAAGACCATGATTTTGAAGGACATGAGCTAATTCTTACACCACTCTACGCCGCTCCCGAACTGATTCTCGGCAAACGCGAAAAAGACGATTGCCGCGCGGACATCTACGCCTTCGGCGCAACGCTCTACCACGCTCTCGCAGGCAGCCCCCCCTTCCCTGGCGATCTTGCTAAGGAAGTCATGGACAAGCAGTTGCATGAACCGCTTGAGCCGCTTTCACAACGGAATTCGGACGTTCCCCTGCTGTTTTCCGAACTCGTTTCCAAACTGCTCGCGAAAAATCCAAACGAACGGATTCAAAATTGGACGGATGTAATCGACGGCCTCGAACATCTCAGCCCGAAACGCATTCCCACGACATCCGCCGCAAAAATCGCCGAACACAAACATCGGACCTCTAAACGGAAATCCGCCTTGCCCCCCGCTGAACCGAAAAAGTCCCATGGCGTCCTTTTCAGTTCATTATTCTTCCTCCTGCTCGTCTGCCTCGTCGCCCTCGCCCTGGGCTATATTTTCGGCAAGCTGACGCAATAGTAACAACGGCGTCCCGCCGTCGTGAGATGGACGTTCTCCTGCGTGTTCGGTCGCACGAAGCACGCGACTTTCACTCACTTCACCACAATCGGCCAGAGGGCGACTACCCATGCAACCGTCAATGCCGTCAGCATGATGAACACAGCCGCACTGCCCATGTCCTTCGCGCGTTTCGCCAATTCATGGTAGCCCGGGCTTGTCATATCCACAATGGCCTCGATGGCGGAATTCAATAGTTCCGTGACCAACAGCAAAAGCCATATCACGTTCAGCAGGACTTTCGTCATCGGCTCGAACGGCAGCCATAACGACAGCGGCACCAACACGATGCCCAACATTACATCCTGTCGAAACGCCGCTTCATGCGTCAACGCGCTCTTCAGCCCCGCCATCGAATAGAAAAACGCGCGGAAAATCCGCGCGACACCGCCACGCGGCTTTGGAAGTCTATTATCTTCTGGAATAGCCATGATTGTTTCTCAGCGTGAAAATGCACAAGTCCAGCCTCTCAAGTGTGAAGATGCACAGGCTCAGCCCTGTGCAATAATATCCGCAAATGTCTGCACAAAGGCGTCCATGTCCTCCTCCGTGCCCATCGTGATACGAATGTAGTCAGAGACGCGCGGAAGTTTGAAATAGCGGACAAGGAAGCCGTTGTCTTTCAATTGCTTGAAGACCGTCTCCGCGTCTTTCGGCGGCTTCACAAACAGGAAGTTCGACGAACTTGGTTCCACGACGCAGCCCAGTTTCTTCAACGCAGCCGCTGTCTTTTCACGCGTCGCGATGATGCGTTTCGCATTCGCCTGCATGTATTCCACATCGCGCAGCGCAGCCGTTGCGAGATACTGTGTGATCATATCGACATTGTACGAATCCTTCACTTTGAACATCTCGAAAATCAACGACTCATTCGCCGCCGCGATGCCAAGTCGCAAACCAGCCAATGAGAAGCTCTTCGACATCGTGCGGGAGACGACGACGTTCGGATATTTCTTGACCATGTCCATGCAGGTCTGGCCGGAGAAATCACCATACGCTTCGTCAATCCACAAGACACCATGGAATTTTTCCGCGATTTCACAAAGCTTTGCCTTGCTCAACAGCGTGCCCGTCGGCGCATTTGGATTCGCGAGAATGAACAGCGTCGCGTCGCCAGCTTGTTCGACGGCATCGTCGGGCAATTGGAAATCATCCGTCAGCGCCACGGGAGCGTGGTTGGCTCCTTGTATGTCCGCCAAAACAGGATACAGCGAATAACTCGGCTCCGTGAAAGCGAGTTTGCCGCCTTGATCAACAAATGTCCGCAAGGCGATGGTCAGCAAATCATCCGACCCATTGCCGCAGATGATGTTTTCGGGCTTCAGGCCAAACCATTCCGCGGCAGCCTGACGGATCATCAACGCGCTCGGCTCCGAATAAAGACGCAACCGCGTCCAATCGAAATTCCGCAACGCCTCTCCTACTTTCGGTGACGGCGGATACGGATTCTCGTTTGTGTTCAGTTTGACGTATGTACGCCCCTGCGGCTGTTCGCCCGGCACATATCCATCTATTTTCGCAATGCAATCTCGTGCGTAATTCATATTAACTCCTAGAGGACAAAAGGGACTAAAGGGACGAAAGCGACAGACATGCGGTCTGCCTAAGCCATAAGCCATAGGCCATAAGCCATAAGCCATAAGCCTTTAGCGCCGCCGCAGGCGGCTTATTCCAATTTCATGGAATCGATTTCAATTTCCACATTTTCGCGATTCGACGGATCGAAACGGAATTCCGTCAGGAAGCCATTGAATCGCTTGTTCTGCGTCAAATCAAAGACGATTTCATGGAACTGACCATCCGCGGGAAGGTCACGAATGACGGACGCGCCTTCCGTGACTTTGCTTGATGTCGTCGCCCAGAAAAGCTGCGTCTTGTCTGGCTTGCCGTCGGCGCTCGGCGTAGTCTTCATACGGACGACGAACCGCGTGAACTTCTTGGCGCGTTGCTTTCCAAGATTGGTTGTTATTGCTGAATCCCAATGCTTTGTCTTGATAGCCAGCTGGCCGCCGACCACCTTGCATTCACTGATTCCCATCATCGCTTTCCACCCCTGTTCCGTTCCATCGTCAAAGTCCCAATTCAGACGTGGCGCGCCATTGCGGACACGTTGCGGGAATTGGACGTCATACGGTCCGAGGCCGACGTCCGTCGGGCCGTAGTTCAGCGGCCAACCGCCTTTCGGCTTCTTCGCGAATGTGTCGCGCACGGCTTCGTACATACCGAAGCCGTATTCGCGGTTCGGCTCCGCGTAGGAGCCTTCGCCCCATTCATTCAATGGCGATAGCAGGATCTGTTTCTTATGCTTCGTCTTCTTCGCGTAGGCTTTTGCATCTTCGCAGATGATGCGGAACAGCTCCGGCGTACGACCGTAGATTTCCAGATGATCGTTCCACGGACGGTCATCCCATCCCGTTGACAAGTTCATGAAATACGGAAGAATACCGACATCATGCCACTTCTTCCACAAGTCCTTGTTCGACTTCACAACCAGATCGAAGGGGAAGCGTGTTCCATCTTCAGCCAAGCCGCCATGATCCATGTAGTGGTAGATGGATGTTGATTCAAAACCTTTGTCCTTAAGGCTTTGAATCATCTTCTCCGTCACCTTTGCCTCCGGCCATTTCATCGCGGAGAAATGAATGCCGGGCAACCCTGCGGCCAACGCCGTTTCCTGCGCAACCGCCAAGAGATGCGTCGCGCCGCCATTGTCTTTCATGTCACGATCCATATTGGAGACGCTCCAGATCATCACGACGGGCTTGCCGTCGATCTTGTAGTATTCCGGCATGTTGAAGTAGTTCTCAATCCAATACTTCGTGGCGGCAATCATGTCCTCTTCGGAATGGGAGCCAGGCGCGTTGTGATTTGCCCACATCATGGCCCATTTCATATAGCCGCGATATCTCGCCCGCTTGAACGCCTTGATCCAGTGCTCCAGACCAATCTGCCCTTTCGACCAATACCAATCGACCAGCAGATACTGGATGCCGTTCTCCACCAGCCATTTAATCTGCCAATCGACGCATTCCGGATCTGCTTCGTCATACCACCCCAACACGGGCTTGCGTTCTGGACAACGGTTGAAAACGCGCTGCCAACCGCCATTCGCGCGATTGTCCCAGCCGGGGAAATACAACGCACCGACTTCGTAGTCGCCTGTGTCAACTGGCTTCGGTTCAGGCACATAGTCCGCTTTCGGCAAGCCGAGCGGAGCCGTGATGGTCATCGTGCCTTCCACCGTCACGTTGTCGCCTTCGTCATTGCCGAGCGTCAGTTTGTACGGACCAGACACAGGATTATCCGCCTTTACTTTGAAAAAGTAATCGACAGTGTCGAACGGCTCGATGTCCTGCTCTTCTGCACCACTTGCGCCCAAAACCATGTTCACACCGTCCGGAGTTTCAAACGATTTGATTTTCACATATTTGGCGGTTTTGCCACCGTCGTTCTTCACACGCGCCATGAACTCGCATTCCTGCCCTGCGCGATTCAGGGCATTCACCAACCCAGACACAGGCGACGACAATTGCGCGGGACCGGCGGGCGAGTCACTCACCGCCACGCTCCGAACGGTCATCAGCGAAGCCTTCTTCCCGTTCAATGTAATCGACAACATATAGATATTTCCGCTCCATGAGCCCTCACCGGACATGTCGATGTTGTAAAAACGCTTTTCGCCGTCCGGATTCACGGTGAACGTCTTGCGGCGCAGGCCTTTCGAATTCGTGGAAAGCCATGTAATGGTCGCCTTCTGCGAACCGAAGCACGCCATTTCGATGTTCAACCAGCAGCCGTAATCTTCCACGGAGATATTAACGGGCTTGATCTCAATTCCGAGCGGATCCCGCAGTTCGCCACGGCGGGCCGAAATGCCGTAGCTAGAAACGGTCGGTTCCAATCCAGAGGCCGACTTCCAGCCTTCGTCACGATTGTCGAAGTCCCACTGCGGTTTCGTCAACGGCAGCTTGTCATAGCCTGGGTCCATCACACGGATGCGCCGCACAGCGAACGTCCGTTGTCCTTTGTCTTCAGGACGATGCGACGTCGCGAAATCCAATCGGATCTTCAGGATCGTCTCGAACTGCCAAAACGGATTCACGACAATCGTATGCCATTCATTGTCGCCTTTGATAGGAAACAACACGAATCGGTCGCTATAGAAACCATCATACTGCGTGTCGTTCGTATCCGTGAAGAAAATCTGCCCGTCTCCCGCGAGATTGGATTTCATCTCCACTTCCACATATTGCCACGGCGTCGCCTTGAAACGCCCTTCGGGGCTGGTCAGCCACGGATCCCAGTCACTGATCGTCCCCGCCATCACGCCTTCCTCAAAGCGGACGTCCGCGACATGGTTCGTCGCCTTCGTCCATTCGGCGACCTTTTCCGCTGTGTCAAAGACCCATTCCTTCACGCAGACCGGTTCCGACAACGCCATGACAGCCGTCAGTAAAATAGCGGTTCCTAACAGTCTCTTCATCCTAAAGTCCTTTTATCTTGATTGGATTAAAGCGTCTTCAAATAATCAATCGCACGTTTGATGTCGCCCACGGGATCTTCACCTACTTCGCGTTCGATCGCAAAATAGCCATCATAACCGACATCTTTCAGATTCTGCACATATTGCGGCCAATCGATCCAACCGCTGCCCAGCGGCACTTCCTGCCGACGGTTCGTTTCCGGATTGACCCATGCATCCTTCGCATGCGTATGGATGATATGCTTGCCGAGCACTTTCACGCCTTCCACTGGCTTGTATTCCGCAAAGGCCTTCGCTCGGTCATACGTGCCCGTCTCGTCCATTTGATAATGGGCAGGCCACAGAATCAAATTCGCCGGATCGTAATTAACCGCCAATGAAGGGCTTCCGACTTCTTCAATCATGTCGAGCAAAACTTCCGGCGGCTCCGGTCCAGTTTCGATCGCGAGTTTCGCACCGACCTTTTCGCCGTGCTCGCACAAACGGCCAAACGAATCGACGAAACGCGCCCATTTCGGATTGTCCTTCGAATGCGGCATGATACCGCAATGTCCCTGCCAAATGCCGCATTCCAGATCCGCCGCGTATTCCAGAAGCCGTTTGCCTTCTTCAATATGCTCGTCCAGATTCTCCGGATTGCCCAAATCGACATGGCCGCCCCATGCGCAAATGGCCGAAATTTCCAGCCCGAGGCCTTTCACGAATTTGACGAGCTCCTTGCGGCCATTCGCGTCCAAATCATTGGGATTGAATCCCTTAACGCAAGCTAGATGGACGCCTTGGCACCCTTGCTCCGCCGCAAAACGCATTCCGTCGTAGATGTCCATCTTCAAGTTATGGACCATAATCGCGATCTTAACCATTTTCTTGCCTCTTGTTGTTATTTTTATTTACATAAAAAATTGATTTTGTATTTAGCTTTAAGCTTTTACTTCTTAAGCTTGCATTTGCTTTAAGCTTTAAGCTTTTAGCTCTGCTCCTAAGAGCAGTTCCATTTGCGCGGCGATGCGGTCGATCATCGCCGCATCCGTAATCAGCGGCAGCTTCGTCAATGCGGCGGGTGGGCAGTCCGCCTTGTACGTCTGCGCACTCACATCGACGGCGAAACGACTTCCCATTTCATGCCCAAAAGCCGCTGCGGCGTCCGCCGTCCGGAAGAAGAGCGTTCCCATGAGGCCATGGCCTTCCGCCTTCACGATTTGATTTGGATGACGTTCCGCCAACGCCTTCAACGCCAACTCCCAACGACGGCCCATCTCAGCCGTGTGCGACGCATTTGCCTCCGCGAACGCCATCGTCACAAGATACGCCAGCGAAGCGAGTTCCTCCTGACCGTTCGTCACGAGAGCGCCAAACTGGTTCAGATTATCCAACTCACTGGTTGTCAACACTTTGGATGCAGGATATTGTCCCCCGGGGAAGCCTTTTCCAACGGTCACGAAGTCTGGGCGGCTGCCGTAATCACGGAACAGGAACAGCTGCGGCGACCACAGCCCTGTCTGGATTTCATCCACCATCACAGGAATGTCATGCGCATCGCAAATCGCGTCCGTCCGGCGGATGTATTCGTCCGTCAGACGAATCCCGCCATAGTTCATGAGCACGAGTTCATGGAAGAATCCGGCCACTTTCGTCTTGCCGCTATCGTATTGTGCCACAAGCTTTTCAAACGCGTCAGCATCATTGATCGGCACAGGAACGACCTTCAGCAGACCGGCCGCTTCCATGCCCGCGTACAATTCATGCCACATGCCGCGGAACAGCTGTGTGATAACCGTCGTCCCATGGTAATTCGCCTCCGTCCCGCCGCGTAAATCGCCCATGACGAAGAACACAGGCGTTCGCCCATGATATTGCGGCGCAGGGAATTGCGGCTGAAGCTTGTAAAAACGGGCCAGCATCATCTTCAAGGCGGCTTCACATGCGAGACTGCCTGTCTCCAAATTGATGACTCGATTCAGCACATGGCGTTCACGGCTCGCCAAAACAGCCGCCAGCCCGTCCGAGTCATCTTTCGCGAGACCGTTCGCCGTGCGAATCAGTTCACGCTCCAATTTACGCGTGATGAAACCGCGCGTATTGTTATGCGTTACATTCGTGATGCCAATCTGTTGCGCAATCGCCAACAGACGGTAGCCCGGAAAGTTCTGTCCAAGAGACGCCTGGTAATGTTCACTCTTGCCGATGATGGCTAATCGCCCGTCTTCCTGCAGACGGTATGGCCCCATGCCCGACAACGGCGCGGCGTTCAGATTCGTATGAGAGCCGAAGGCGTCCGTCGGCGCTCCCGTATTGTCATCCGCAAACGGTTCGCAGACATGTTCACCGCTCTTCTGCAATAAGTTGCGGACTTTCTCCGCATACGAGGCGGGCCAGCATTCCACCTTTTCACGCCCCAAAGCCCGCAACGACTTTTCGTCTCCCAAGCCTAATGAAGCGGCCGCACGGCACACAGCATCCACGTATTCCGAGCCAAGCAAATCAACCAACGATATCGTCAAATTTTCCATAAATCCACGTCTTATACAAACAATGTTACTTTTACCTTATCATATATTACATGACTTTTCGCCAAAAACAAGCCGTTGTGCCACTTGTTTCTGGCCTTGACGATGCCATATTAATGAATTGTCGTGTACAACGTTTCGACCAACCCACATTCCAATAGATGAAAACATTATTCCACACACTCGCTACGTTCGTTCTGTTCGCCTCGCTGACAGCCTCCGCCGCCCTCCATACTGTTTGGTTCGTGCCAGATTGGCAAGTCAATCTCTCAGGGAAGGACAGTCAAATCACGCCCACGAACTTCCTCGACCGTTTATCGACGCGGCAACGCGAACCGGAACTCGTCACGCTCATTAAAAAAACATTTTTGGAAGCCGCCATTGAAATACAGGACTGGCCGCGAAAAGACACGCCGGAACAAGCCCAGACAGATGCGGATCAATTCGCTATCAGCTTGGCGGAGAAGATTATACGTCTGACTCCTGAACAACGCGCCACGCTGACGCTTGTCGGCCATTCGCGCGGCGCCAACATCGTCTTCCGTATCATGGGCATCCTCCGTTCGCGGGACGTTCCGCTCGAAATCCGTCAGTTCATTCTGCTGGAGCCGCTCGTCCCGTTGACGGAGCCCACACTTCCCGCCGTCCTCCAGAGCACCATCCTCCCAAGTATTTGCATCTGCGACAAAAACAACTACTTCCGCCAAACATGGCATGAAATGTATCCAGGCCAGAAACTCCTCGGGGATGACAAAAACGACATTTTGACGGACACGTTCATCCAAGCCTTCTTCCTCACCACGCTCAATCCGCAGGCCAAAACAATCATCGACGCAGACACGCGTTAACAAATCCTTCTCAACTACCAATTCGCCCTCCTCTACATGCGCTGCCTCCAAATCGAACTCTGGGGTGCCCTCCCCCCATACGATTTCGCCGTTTGGAAAGAGAACCCCAACGCATTGGTTTCCTGCGACTTCCGCCAACCATCCACAGGCTCATTCAATTGGTG
>JAFZIJ010000093.1 GCA_017554445.1 Victivallales bacterium | reverse complement strand
CCATCGGCACGTCTAGACCATCATAGATGTCATATCCCTGCGCGGCGGAATCGACGAACGGGCTGTCGCCTTTCGCTGTCCAGAAGCCTGTCACACCCATGAGAAGATAACGGAAGCCGTTCCAATTGAAGAAGGAAGGACATTCGTTCGTATTGCGCATCGGCATGTTCGGCCCCGCCATTGGGAACTTCGGATCGACATGCGTCCAATCGGAATCGATGTCCGCCGCCTTCCATGTTCCAGAGCCGCAGTACATCGTCAGCGAATTGTCTGGATTCGTGTAGATGCTCGGATTCTCCGCCGTATTGAAGACTTTCGGTACTTTCGTGAAATGGATGCCGTCGTTGCTGACGGCGTAGGTCGAGCCCGAAAGCGTCATGCCGAACAGTTCATCCTTGGCAAACGGACGCATCTTGCCATGTTGCTTGAAATATTTGTCCATAAATACGGAGGCTGTCCGTTCCCATGGAACGACGCGCGTTGTATGCCATCCATGCGTAAAGTAATAATTTCCTTTATGATAGAACATCGTTCCCGTACCGACGGACTGCCACGGCTCGTCCAATTCGAACATCGGGCCATGATCCGTCCAATCCACGAGATTCGTCGATGTCAGCTGATGGAAATAATGCGCTCCGCCTCCCCAACGGTTGCCGTGATGGTGGCGGTCAAGGAAGTAAATCAGATGGAAGACGCCGTCGTGATAAAACGTCACGACATCGCCCGCCCATGTGTTGAAACCGCGCGGCAAATAATGCTGCACGGAACCTTCGTAACGACGTTCATTCTCCACGCGACGCATATTCGAAATGTCCGTCGCCACTTGGAAATCTGCAAATATCGCTTTATCAGGCTGTTTCACGGCTCCCGTCGGTTCTTTCAACCAACCGACAGGCATATTTTCATTGACCAACTCGCCATCGACGAATATCTGCAACCGCATCTTCGTATATGCCATGACGATGCGCCGTTCCTTCCAATTCTCCCCCAAAAGCGACAGCGGCAGGCCGATTTTCATCGACTGCCAATTCGGATGGTCCGGCTGTTCCACAAATATTTCAATCTCAATGACATGACAATGGCCATCCGCCTCTGGAAGCGAACGGAAATTCTCCGCCCGTTCCCATCCGCCTTCCGCCGCGTCGTTCGGAATGTCACGGCATGTAACTTTCATCGTTCCAGGAACTTCAAACAAAACGCCTTCCGTTTTCGGCAAGGCGTTCAGCTTGAACCGCAACGCGAAACCTTCACGAAAACGCATTCCGTCCTTCGGCGCGTCAAAACGCATTTCTGAAAATTCGTAGATGAAATATTTTTCCGTAATCATGAACTACTAACCACTAATCACTAACCACTAACCACCGGTCACGCAGGAACGTGACCCTCCCTCTCACATGACCGGCTTCATTCCTCTTGTATAATCGGCCGTGATGAGCGGACGCTGCATCATCGTCGCCAATTGATCCAGTTTTTCGGGCGTGATGTCTTCGCCGGCCATGAACCAGAAACGGAAGTCGTGTTCGCCGCGGTCCGAATAGCGGCCGTCCAGACGGCCGCCCGGATACGGGTCGTGGTGTGCCATCTGCGGACTGCGCAACATTGTGAGCCGCAGGCGGTCCTTCGTGGCGTCCAACGCGAAGATGTCAGGGCTGACAATCGCCAGCGACTCCTCCGCATCCAATGGAATCTTCGTCCAGTCACGGACGGGGCGTTCCGCTCCATCCTGCGCACGTTCGATGCAACCGCCGGGGATGCCGTCCGTCCGCTTGTCACCATACGCCTGCATGGGCATAACGAGTTTTAAGACTTTGTTATGTTCCTGCCAATCAACACGGAACGATAATTCAAGAGCACCTGTGTCGCTGTAGATGCGGAAACGGCGGAGCAAATCACTATTGCCGATGCGGCCGCGTTGCGCGATTTCGCGGACATGTTTTCCGTCGTTCAAAACCTGCGGCACGCCCCACACCGGCAACGTTTCGTCTTGCTCCAGATAGCGGTCGATGCCGTGGGACCATGTGTCGCTAGTGTCTGGATACAATATCACGTCCGGCAGTGCAAAGCTCCAGGAGCCGACCACCATTTCAGGCGGATACAACGCCACGCCCGCTCCCAGCTGATTGCCCATGCAATGCGTATCTCCCGTAAACGAAGGCTCTTCAAACAATTCTTTCTTCTTGTTGTCGATATGCAGCGCCATGATCTGGCCAGGCGCAACCTTTACGCGGATGGCCAAACGGTTGCCGCCTGTCAGCGATTCATTCATAATCTTCTGGAAGGGAACAGGTTGGTTCTGTTCATCGAAAACGCCGAATTCGTCATGCCAGCCGCGCAGTCCCATCCACGGTTCGACTTCCATCCAGCCGTCATACACACAATCCGACGCATTGTACAGCATGATGCGCTGATGCTCATCGTCTGGCAACTGCCGCATGCGAATGCGCAACACATCGTTCAGCATCGCATTGCCCCATTCCTCCGCCGCGCCGAGTTCGTTCTGCACATGGCGATAGGCTGACGGCAAGCATGTGCCGCCAAGCGTGTCATGGAACTGATGGAAGACAACATTCCGCCAATGATTGCGCAAGTGTAACGACGGCGTCCCCGCCGTCGAATCTACACAATCCTTCAAAATTTCAGGATACTTTTCGAATGCTGTTTCGACCTGCCGAAGTCGTTGCGTCGCAGCCTTCAAAGCAACCTTTCCTGCACGATGGACCGTGTAGCAGCCAATAGCGTGATGCTGCAATTCGCCTTCGACGACAGGCAATTTGTCTTCCTGCCCCGCAATCGCATCGAAGAAGCGTTTCGCCGTGGAGAACACGATTTTTAAATCCTTCGTCTCAGCGGCAAGTTCACGGATTTGACGGATCAGCGTCTCCGTCGGGCCGCCACCATGGTCGCCGACGCCGCAGAAACATGCCGTATGTTCAATGCCTTCAGGCAGTTCCGTTGTGCAGGCACGGAGGAAATCCTCCTTCATCTCGCGGCAGCAATAGGCTCGCGCGATACGGAATGTCGTCAGTTCGCCACCGCCAACTCCAT
The DNA here is from genome assembly GCA_017554445.1 of Victivallales bacterium. Taxonomy (GTDB): domain Bacteria; phylum Verrucomicrobiota; class Lentisphaeria; order Oligosphaerales; family Oligosphaeraceae; genus UBA1407. Next base: position 7,510 of record JAFZIJ010000093.1, on the reverse strand, counting down.
GCCACCGGAAGAGTCTCGCGGGCAACGACTTCTCATGTTCCTGCGGACGCATGAAGACGTACTTTTTCTGGCCGAATTCATTCATGATCCGCGGCAGGCTCGCGTTGTGCCCGAAGGAGTCCGGATTGAAACCGATTTCAGGGAACTGGCCAAACGTATCCAGAAAATATTCGCGCCCCGTCTGGATCTGATGACGAATGCCTATTTCACCGGGGAAGTTGCAATCGGGCTGCGTCCACCAACCGCCGATGATCTCCCAACGCCCCGCCGCGATATGTTCACGAATCCGCTTGAACAAGCCTGGATCAAGCCGTTCGACCTGATGATAGACCCATGCTTCACCTTGGCTGAAACAGACATCCGGATTCGCATCCAGCCGTTCACAGGCAGAACGGCATGTCGAAAGCGCTTCGTCGATGCCCGCATGCCACGGCCAAAGCCAAATCGGATCCAGATGCGCATTGAAAATCACATGAACGGTCAGCATAGCATCTCCTTTTTATATTATTTTTTAATCTTGATATTTGTTTTATGGCATTTCGCTTTTAGCTTTCAGCTTTAGGCTTTAAGCTTTCCTTGGCCTGCTTCCAGGCCGTCATCATCTCCTCCGGAGTCGAACCTTTCACGTTGATCAGCGATTCCATTTTCTTGAATCGCTCCGTAAACTTGCGGATGCCGCCATGGATGACCTCCTCCGCTTGCAAGCCTTTCCAACGGCAGAGGTTGACGACCGTGAACAGCAAATCGCCAAGCTCCTCCTCCAAAGCCTTCGCGTCATCCGCCGCAGCGGACTCTTTCACTTCCGCAAGCTCCTCTTCAACCTTCGCCATCGCGCCGTTGAAATCCGCCCATTCGAAGCCGACACGCCCTGCTTTGTCCAAAACCTTCTGTGCACGGGCAAGGCCGGGCATCGACCGTGCCACGCCGTCCAATGCCGAACGGCGGCCGTCGTCTTTCTCAGATTTCTTGATCTTGTCCCAACTGTCGATGCGATCCTGTTCCGTCTTCAATTCAACGCCTTGGAAGACATGCGGATGACGGCGAATCATCTTGTCCGCCTCTGATTTCGCGACGTCTTCCAGCGTGAATTTACCCTCTTCCTCCGCAATTTGGCAGTTCAGAACCACTTGCATCAGCAGGTCGCCCATCTCATCCTTCACGGCATCGAAATTGCCTGTTTCCAAAGCGTCCAGATATTCCCCCGTCTCTTCCACCAGATAACGGCGCAACGACATCATCGTCTGCACCTTGTCCCACGGGCAGCCCGTCTCGGGATCCCGCAACTTCGCAACTATGTCTTTGAATCGTTCCAGTTCACTCATGTCATTTTCCTATCTTCAGCAGTTGCCCGGATAAGTCTTTTCCGAGGCACCATCGGCATCCCGCCGTTGGCAACACAATTGATTTAGCATATTCCTTATTTATAATAAGTGTGAATCTGTCAATCGCAAATCCACAGACCGCTCAAAAATGCCTTTCCGATACCTTTTTGATGCTTTTCAACGCATTCTTTTGCCGAAAAAACGCCCAAATGGGTTGTAAGATACGATTTTTCTTTTATCTTATGGATGATGATTTGTTTTTCGTATTGTTTTTTATCTAAAAAACCAATTCCAAAACAACAAAAAAGGAACCAATCATGAAAAAATTCTTCTCCTGCATCTGCGCATTGATGCTGTGCGTAGGACTCGTCTCCTGCAAGAAGGCCGACGGAAATGCGGCCGCCACCGCTGTCACGAAACACAAGATCGGCATTCTCGCTCCCGCCGTCACCCATGGCTGGGTCGCCGCCGTCGCCTATTTTGCCGAACAGCGTTGCAAACAATTGACGGACATTGACTACAAGATCCTCACCAGCCAGTCCGCCGAACAGATGACACAGCAACTCGACGACCTTGAAGCCTGGGGTGCCGAAGCCATCGTCACCTTCCCGCAGTGGCAGGGCATGGAAGCTCCGTTCGCGGCCGCCATCAAACGCGGCATCAAAGTCGTCAGCTTCGATATCGAAGTGAAGGCCGACGGCATCTATCTCGTTTCCGGCGACAATGAAAGCATGGGCGTCGCCTCCGCGAAGTACATCGTGGACAAAGTCGGCAAAGACGCCACCGTCGCCGTCCTCACGGTCCCGACCTCCGGTTCCGTTTCCGAACTCCGCCTCAAAGGCTTCATAGACACGCAGAAGCAAATCGCCCCCAACCTCAAGCTCATCGAACGCGCCACCAAATTCACGCGTGAAGACGGTCTGAAGGATTTCGCGGATATCCTCACCGCCAACAAGCACATCGACGCCGTCTTCTCCATGGACGACGAGACCTCCATCGGCGTGCTGCAGGCCATCAAGGAAGCCGGCCGCAAAGACATCAAGGTCGTGACCGGCGGCGGTGGCTGCCAGGAATACTTCAAGATGATGCCGCAGAACGAAGAGATCTGGATCCAGTCCGCTCTCTACGCTCCCAGCATGATCATTGACGCTGTCAACGCGGCCTATGATCTCGTCAGCGGCTTGGAAGCCCCCAAGAAGAAGATCATCCCGACGCGTATCGTCGACCGTACCAACTACGAAAAAGAACTCGACGCCAACTCCCCGTACTAATCTTATAAAGTCATAGGGAAGCATCCGTGCGGCCCGCAACTTAAACGCGGGCCGCACGATCGTATTTATTTTTCTGACATGAAGATTGAATTCGACCATATATTCAAGTCGTTTGGGAAAACGGAAGTCCTTCATGACGTGTCGTTTACCGTTCAGGACGGACAGATTCTGGCCCTTCTCGGCGAAAACGGCGCCGGCAAATCGACCCTCATGAACATTCTCGGCGGACTCTTCCCGCCGGTCAGTGGACAGGTCATCATCGATGGACAGCCCGTGCAGCTCCATTCGCCGAACGAGTCCATCGAGCACGGCATCGCTTTCATCCATCAGGAACTCAGTCCTGTCAACGACCTGCGTGTCTATGAAAACATGTTCCTAGGGCGCGAAGAACGCAACGCCTTCGGATGGCTCAGCCGCGAATCCATGCGCGCACAGGCCCGCAAGATTCTCGATTCGCTCGGCATCGCCATTGACGAACAAAGCTACATGCGCGATCTCGGCGCCTCCCACAAGCAGATCGTCGAAATCTCCCGCGCCCTCCTTTGCGAAGCGAAAACCATCATCATGGACGAACCGACGACATCTCTCGCCGAACATGAGATCGACCTTTTGTTCGAACTCGTCCGCAAGCTCAGTTCACAGGGAGTCAACATCATCTTCATTTCACACAAGCTCAACGAAGTAAAGACATTATGCACGCATTACGTCGTGCTCCGCAACGGTTGGAAAGTCGCTGAAGGCGACATGAAGGACGTCGAGACGCAGACGCTCTCCGAACTCATCGTCGGCCGTGAGCTAGCCCACATGCAGAAGGCCGAACCGCAACAGCATGACAAAGAAATCCTGCGCGTTGAAAATCTCTCCCGCGGAAAGGATTTCCAAAACGTATCCTTCACCGCCAAGGCAGGCGAGATTCTCGGTTTCACAGGCCTCCTCGGAGACGGACGCAGCGAACTCTTCCGCTCCATCTTCGGCGATACGCCGGACTATACGGGCGACATCTTCCTCAACGGCGAAAAATACCACGCGAAAAGCACGACCGCCGCGCTGAAAAATCGCATCGCATACGTGCCTAGCAACCGAAAGGAAAACGCCATCATCCCCGACCTCAGCGTCAAAACCAACGGCACGCTCGCCACACTGAAACGCTATTGCAAATTCTTCCTCCTCCAAAACGCCCCGCAGCATGATGATTTCGCAACGCATGCCGCGGATTTCCGCATCAAATATGCAGACGAAAATGATTTGATCACAACGCTTTCCGGCGGAAATCAGCAAAAGGTCATCCTCGCCCGCTGGATTAATACGAAACCGCAGGTGCTGATTCTCGACAACCCGACGCAGGGCGTCGATATCGGTGCCAAACAGGAAATCTACGAAATCGTCAAGAAGATCGCCAAGAGCGGCGTCGCCGTCATCGTCCTTTCGGGCGAAGGACAGGAAATCGTCCGTCTCTGCGAACGCACGCTCGTCATGTTCCACGGCAAGATCGCCGGCGAACTTTCGGGCGACGCACTCAATGAACAGGAAATCATGAAGCTCGCCACAGGAGCTAATTTAATATAGTTTTTTCCACCCTCTGCTTCGGCAGATCAATCCATCTTTCAACACCGCCAATGAAATTCCTCAAATGGTTCAAAACACAGTGGAACACCAATCCGCTGTTCAGTACGACACTCGCCCTGCTGGTCATGATCATCCTCCAGACGCTCGCCCTCGGCACCGACTACAATTCGTTCGGCGCATGGTGGACGTCGTTCTGCGTCAACTGGATCAACGTTTTGCGTAACAACGCCTCCGTCGGCATCGTCTCCCTCGGCATGGCCTTCATCATCATCTCAGGCGGTATTGATCTGGCCGTCGGCTCGACGCTTGCCATGACTGGCGCCCTCTTCCTGCTGTTGACGGACTGCTCCGATGCCGGCTGGCTGACGCATATGCACATCACGGGATGGACGGCCTTCGCCATCGCCTTCGTTCTCGTCATCCTCTTCGGCGCCCTGCTCGGCGCCCTCAACGGTGTGCTCGTCGCCGACGGCGGCATCCCGCCATTCATCGTCACGCTCGGTACGATGAAAGTCTTCCGCTCCGTGACGCAGTACTTCATGCAGGGCAAGGCTCCTGTCTTTCCGCAGGAATTTCTGGCCTTCACAAGCCTCCGTTTCGGCCGCTACATGGTCATGCCGATCATCTACTGGATTCTCATCGCCGCCCTGCTCTATGTCGTTTCCAAGAAGACCGTCTTCGGCAACCACGTCATCGCCGTCGGGTCCAACGAAAAGGCCGCGAAGCTGACGGGTATCAACGTAAGAGCCGTCAAACGTTGGGTTTATACGATTACAGGCGCACTCGTCGCCATGGCCACCATCATCAACATCAGCCGAATCGGTTCGATGGACTACGCCAACGCCGGCGCCGGCTATGAAATGGACGCCATCGCCGCCGTCATCGTCGGCGGCACCCGCATGAGCGGTGGCCGCGGCTCCATCATCGGCACGATGCTCGGCGTGCTCATCATCGGCGTCATGAACAACCTGCTGAATCTTGTCGGTGTCAACCCGTTCCTCTGCGAAGCCTTCAAAGGCTTCATCGTCGTTGTCGCCGTGCTGATCCAGAAGAAAGAAGCCACATCCTAAGCTACTGGCTTCTAAGTTCCTAGGTCATAAAAAAGGCTACCGCGTGCTATTCACGGTAGCCTTTTTTCTAGATCTTCTAGAGCCTCTAGAGCTTCTAGAGCCTCTAGAGCTTCTAGACTTCATCAAACACGCGTACGTGATCCACTTCAAACCAGTCCGGCAGAACCGCTTGTGACAACCACGGCACAGGCGTCCCCGCTGGATGGTCCTTCGGCGTATTTGGCCCTGCGCCACGATAGCCATGGCATTCCGTCGAAACCAAAATGAACTGCTCCACTTCCGAAACGGGCCCGATCGACGTGCTCCCTTCCTTCAGCCAGCCCTTCTCTTCATCGAACATCATGTTGGCCTCCGCCGCGCGTTCCGGCGGCAGAACACGGCCGACCAGCCGTCCATCCGCATAGAAATAATATCCCGCGGGACTCCAGTCAACGCCATAATAATGCCATCCGTCCGCCGTCTCCTCGTAGTCCCAATGGAAATGACGCGAGCCGCGGCCGTCCTTTCCGTAACCGCCCCAGAGATTTCCACCGATGATTTTGCCTTCCGTGTGTTGCTTGTAGTTTTCCATGATGTCGCATTCGACGCCTGCGTAGCGCGCATCCGGATGCGATCCGACACCAGGAGCCTGCAGCCAGAACGCCGCATGCCAGCCACGATTTTTCGGCAATTTGCAACGGATTTCATAATAGCCGTAGCGATGCATGAAACGCGGTGTCTCCATCTTGCCAAACGGCCAGAAACGCGGGGTATCTTTCGGAATATCATACGTTAAGGAGCCAGTCTGCAGATGCGGCGAATAATAGTCGTCGCCCTTCCTGATAAGATGCAGCTTCAAATGGCTCTGCCCGTCAAGCTCAACGCCTTCTTCAGTAAACGTCTTGAAACGCTGCCCCCAGAAGTTCAGACGGAAGCCCCACTTGCTGCGGTCCAATTCCGTTCCGTCGAATTCGTCCTGCCACACAAGCTTCCAATTCTTGCCTTCCGGCAAAAAGCTATCCGCATGATCTTTCACGGCAAATGTTTGCATCTATTGCTCCTTTCTTATATGGATTATTATCCTTCAACATCTTGTTCTTTCGTGTCATTCATGGAAAGAACTCTTGCGTTAAGAGCTTCCGCATGACATCTTTTGCACTTGCGCGAAGCGTGACAAACAGCCGAGCCGCCGGAGCCGTTGCATCATTCCAAATCAACGTCTTGTTTCTTCATTGAATCCCTCAGGATATTGTCGGCCCGGCGGCGAGGCTTCTGTTTATTTCGTGTATTCAGTGGACTACAAAAGATTCGCGTTCATTCGTGTCCATTCGTGGTTCTCATAAATGACCGTTCCCAACAGTCATATAAAAAAAGGCGCCGTCCGTCCAGCAGATGGCGCCTCGTGTTTTGACGTAAACCCTACGGAATCACTTTGTTGAGGTTGTATTCAACAATGCCTTCCGCTCCCGCCTTCTTCAGTTCGGGGATGATGTCGCGAACAACATGTTCATCGACAACCGTCGTCAGCGAATACCAATTCTGGTCCGACAGATGCGCGATCGTCGGACGGTTCATGGCGGGCAGAATCGCCAAAACCTTCTCCAGATTGTCAACATGGCAGTTCATCATGAGACCGACCTTGTTCTCAGCCGTCAGAACAGCCTGCAGCAGCAACGCGATCTTCTCCATCTTGTTGCGCTTGAATTCATCCTTCGCGGAATCGTTGTTCGCGATGAAACGCGTCGTCGTCTCGCAAAGCGTGTCCACGATGCGCAAGTTGTTGGCCTTCAAGCTGGAACCCGTCTCCGTGATCTCCACGATCGCATCCGCCAGATGCGGCGGCTTCACTTCCGTCGCGCCCCAGCTGAATTCTACCTTCGCATTGACGCCGTTCTTCGCCAGATACTTCTTCGTCATGCCCATCGCTTCCGTCGCGATACGCTTGCCTTCCAAGTCCTTAGCGCAATTGATCGGAGAATCGTTCGGAACGGCCAGAACCCACCGCAACGGCTTGCGGCCGACCTTTCCATAGACCAGTTCCGCGATTTGCGTCACGTCCGCGTCATTCTCCAGAACCCAGTCATACCCCGTCAGACCGCAGTCCAGCAGGCCCATTTCGACGTAGCGGGCGATTTCCTGAGCACGAATCAAAATGCATTCGATTTCGGGATCGTCGATTTTCGGATAATATGAACGGGACTGCACATCGATATTGTATCCAGCCCGTTTGAACATGCTGAAGGTCGTCTCTTCCAAACTGCCTTTCGGCAAACCAAGTTTCAAAACAGTCATGTTATCTCTT
>JAFZIJ010000092.1 GCA_017554445.1 Victivallales bacterium | reverse complement strand
CCCACGCCGGCAGGCGGAAGAATGGATTTAATGAAAAATTAATGCGTTTTTAGGGATTTGGAAGAAGAACCCCGGGCCTCGTCCGCCGCGCCACGAACATTGTCCGCGCCATGAAAATGGCGCGAAAAGCGGACAATCAGCATGGCGGCTCACATTTGCTTTGAGCTTTTGGCTTTTGGCTTTAAGCTGTATAATTCATAATTCATAATTTAGTTTTTTGCTTTGAGCTTTTGGCTTTTGGCTTTAAGCTGAACAAAAAGTCCCGCTGGTGAAGTCATTTTGGATTTCATCGGCGGGATTTTTTGTTTTTGAGTTTTGTTCCCGCAGGAGCGGGACCCTCCCGTTCTTGCCAATTTACGTAACCACTATATATTAAAAGGAGAATCAGGCATAAGGCGTTTTAACTTGCAGGCGGGAAAATGCATGAAAAAGATCAAGACCAGTACATACAATTTTCCGGAAATCATCGAAAAGGATTTCCTTTACGTTGACAAGACGGATTATGTCCGGAAGCTTGTGGAAGGCGAAAAGGACGAGTTCTTCCTGTCGCGCCCTCGTCGCTTCGGGAAGTCGTTGCTAGTCTCGACACTGAAGGCTGTCTTTCAGGGCCGTCGCGATTTGTTCAAAGGGTTGGCCATTGACAAGATGGACTACGACTGGAAGGCTTATCCGGTCATCCATCTGGATTTCGGCATGTGCAATGTAAGGACTGCGGAAACGCTGGAGGACTATCTCAACCACCTTCTCCTCAAGGCGGCTACAGCGCTCGGGCTTGGATTGAGGGAGAAAGGCGCTTCCGTCCGCTTTGAGAATCTTATCAGCGATGCAGCCGAAAAATCCAAGGAAAATAGTGTAGTCGTATTGGTTGACGAATACGACAAGCCGATTCTGGGCAATATCTCAAACAAAGACAATAACCAGGCCATTCTGGACACGCTGAAAGGTTTCTACAGCGTCATAAAGGGATGCGAGGGTCTCATACGGTTCGCTTTCATCACAGGCGTGAGCAAGTTCGCGCATGTGTCGCTGTTCTCCGACCTGAACAATCTGACGGACATCACGCTGAATCCGGAATACGCAGGGATGCTGGGCTTCTCGGAGGCGGAGATACGTGAAAACTTCGCGGATCGCATTCCGCTTGCGGCGGAAGCTAACAACTGCACGGCGGAAGAGTTGATGCGAACACTTTTGAAATGGTATGACGGATATCGCTTCTCGGACGCGGAGACGCATGTCTGCAATCCCGTGTCCGTCTCGAAGTTCTTCAACGAGGGGTACAAGTTCTCGAACTACTGGGACAGCACCGGCATGCCGTCATTCCTTCTGAAGCTGGCCCGCGAGAAGGCATACGACTACGAGGCGGCAGTATCAGAATGGTATGATGAAAGCATTTTCTCTGCATACGAGCTGGATCGGCTGGATGTGACGGGGTTGCTGTGGCAGACAGGATACCTCACCATCAAGGAGGTGAGGCGGGACGAAGACGGTACGGAGTACCGCCTGGATTTCCCTGACCGTGAGGTACAAACGACATTCAGCCGACGACTCATCGAATTCTTTGCCAGTGATGAAAAGGGGGATGCGGCGTGGAACCTGACACGGAGATTCAGAACATCCATCCGTAATGATGATCTGGATGGATTCATGACGCTTTTCCAGTCGTTTCTGGCGAACATTTCATACGACATGCATCTGCCATATGAAAAGTACTACCAGACGATTTTCTTCGTGGTCTTCAAGTTGCTGGGGGCGAGCATCGACGCGGAATCGAAGACGAACGAGGGGCGCATAGACGCGTATGTCCGCACGGCGAGGAAAGTCTATCTTTTCGAGTTCAAGCTGGACAAGTCGGCTGAAGAAGCCGCGCGACAAATCATTAGCCACCATTACTATGAGAAGTTCCAGAACTGCGGGTTGCCCATTGTCATGGTCGGCGTGAACTTCGACTCGTCGAAGGGGCGGATTGACGATTGGACTATTTCCAATGCATAATTCATAATGCATAATGCATAATGCATAATGCATAATTATTTATAAGGCAGGGACATAGCGCTTCGCTTACGATTTTCTTTCTGCTGCCAAAGGCAGTTATGGATTCCTGTCACCGCTAACGCGGTTCTGTATGTTTTTTCTGCCTACCGTGGGTTGCACCCAATCCGTGGGTTATCACCCATGGCTGTAGTATGTCACCGCTCTGCGGTTCTAAGTGGTTGTAAGAAACTGTAAAAATTAATCATTAATCATTAATCATTAAGCATTAAAAAGTCCCGCTGGTGAATCCGTTTGGATTTCGTCGGCGGGACTTTTTTTCTTTACGTTTCGTTCCCGCTGGAGCGGGACCCTCCCATTCTTGCCAATTTGGTTATACACTATATATTAAAAGGAGAATCAGGCATAAGGCTTTTTAACTTGCATACGGGGGAAGCATGAAATACATTGATACCAGCACATTTGATTTTCCGGAAATCATCGAGAATGACTTTCTGTACGTTGACAAGACCGCGTATATCTGGAATCTGGTGCATCCCAAAAAAGGGGAGTTCTTCCTGTCGCGTCCGCGACGATTCGGGAAGTCGTTGCTGGTCTCGACGCTGAAGGCCATATTCCAAGGGCGGCGGGAATTGTTCAACGGGCTGGCAATAGAAAAAATGGACTACGACTGGAAGACTTATCCTGTCATCCATCTTGATTTTGCGGATTCCGGTGTGGACAATCTCAAGGAGCTGGATGAGCAGATTGCGTCGATGCTGGAGGATGCGGCGGATGAAAACCATGTCAAGCTTCGCGGGATGGATGTCGTCGTTCAGTTCAGGAATCTGATCAGTGATCTTGCGGGAAGAAAGCGCAGTCATGTGGTCGTGCTGGTGGATGAATACGACAAGCCGATTCTCTCCAATGTGGACAATCCGAAAGTCCCCGCCATTCTGAAGAAGCTCAAGCGGTTTTATAGCGTCATCAAGAAGAAGGAGGGGGCCATCCGCTTCGCGTTCATTACGGGCGTGAGCAAGTTCGCTCATGTCTCCATCTTTTCCGATCTGAACAATCTGACGGACATCACGTTGAAGACGGACTTCGCGGAAATGCTGGGCTTTACCGAGGTGGAAATCCGCGAGTTTTTCGCGGATCGCATCCCGATGGCGGCGAAGGCTAACAATTGCACGGAGGAGGAGCTGATGAAGACGCTCCTGAAATGGTATGATGGATACCGATTCTCCAAGGAGGAGACGCATGTCTGCAATCCCGTTTCACTTTCTTCCTTCTTTACCAATAACTATGAATTCTCCAACTATTGGGACAGTACGGGGATGCCGAGCTTCCTGTTGAATCTAGCACGGAAACAGGAATACGATTATGAGAGAGCATTGACACGTTTCTACAGCGAGAGCATTTTCTCAGCCTACGAGCTGGACCGTCTGGACATCACAGGGCTGCTGTGGCAGACGGGCTACTTGACCATCAAGGAGGTGCGGAGCGATGACGACGGGACGCAGTACCGTCTGGACTTCCCTGACAAGGAGGTGCAGGCAACGTTCACTGAGAAGGTCATCGAATTTCTTGCGGGCGTCGCACGGGGTGACGACGCGTCTAGCTTTGCTCGTGAACTAAGAGCCGCAATCCGCCATGACGACCTTGGGGGCTTCATGAAGCTGTTCCAGTCGTTCCTCGCCTGCGTCTCGTACGACATGCGTTTGCCATACGAAAAATACTACCAGACCATCTTCTTCGTCGTATTTAAACTGTTGGGCGCGAGCATAGAAGCGGAGTCGCGCACGAACGAGGGGCGCATCGACGCGTACATCCGCACGGCGAAAGCCGTCTATATCTTCGAGTTCAAGCTGAACAAGACGTCGCGGAAGGCTGTCGGGCAGATCATCGACCGGCATTACTATGAGAAGTTTCAGGGGAGGGGGGTGCCAATCAGGATGGTTGGTGTTAATTTCAACTCGAAGAAGGGGCGGATTGACACCTGGGAGGAAATTACGCTTGCTGAATAACCGTTTTGCGGTGCTTATGACTATTGGCCGATAGCTTATGGATTTAAGGAACCACGAATGACACGAATGGACCTGGAGCGGCTGTTGGCCGCAACCAAATCACTCTTAAGGAACCACGAGATACACGAAAATCAAACCACAGAATACACTGAATACACTGAAAAGCCTCGCCGCCTATTTTAGTGGTTAGTGATTAGTGGCTAGTGGTTAGTGGTTTGTATTTGCTTTTAGCTTTTAGCTTTGGGCTCCGCGAAAGCGGATGGATTCCTGTCACCGCTAACGCGGTTCTGTATGTTTTTTCTTACTACCGTGGGTTACGCTTCACTCCACCCACGGCTGGGATTCAATCACTGCTACGCAGTTCTAAGTGGTTGTAAGAAACTGTAAAAATTAATCATTAATCATTAAGCATTAAGCATTAAAAAGTCCCGCTGGTGAATCCGTTTGGATTTCATCGGCGGGACTTTTTTTCTTTACGTTTCGTTCCCGCAGGAGCGGGACCCTCCCATTCTTGCCAATTTGGTTATCTATTATATATTAAAAGGAGAATCAGGCATATGGCTTTTTATCTAAACATGTCTTTCACATGACCAAGGCATTCTGTATATAAGGTGAAATTTTGTTTTTCCCAGCGTATACGTCCTGCAACGACAGCAGGGGCAACTAGATAATTGCGTGCAAATTTTTCCAATTTAGCTATATCGCGGCCATGCAGCAACGCCTTCTTTTCCTTTTGCCAGACTTCGTCTGGAATGAGCGCTTCCTCCGCTTGATGGTTGGCTTGCTGTTCATTTGCATTTTCGGAGTGTCGTGTTTGTCCGTCAAAGTCGTCAAAATAGCCTATTGATGCATCAGAAACATGATATTTGAGATGGGCGAGCTCGTGCAACAACGTGAACCAGAAATTATCCACACGGTCGTAACGCAAAGTGAGGGCCACGACGGGAGCACCGTTTGGAAGCATAAAAGCGGCACCATCCAAATATGTCCTGGACAGATGCTTTTGAATAACAAAATGAATGCCATAGGAATTGAGCAGTTCTTCAACCAGTTTAGGGCCTTCGCTATAAAAGCTGAGACGAGCCACTCTATCAAAGAACTTGTCATCCAAGGCATCGCGGCTAAACTTTGTGAGTTCCTTGGAGTCCAGTAAATGATGAATGTGGCATTTCCAGGCTGACAGGGCATCGGCTGAGAAATCTACATGCTCTGTCTTTTTGCAGAATATTTGTTCTCCCCGAGTGAAATGGGCAAAAAAATGTTCTAAAAGTTCCTCTGCCCTGGTCTTGGCCTCATTTAATGTTCCTGTAAAGAAATAGGCAAAATAATCCAGCTTGAACATTTCATTGAAAGGATATTTATCAATGGTATGGACGCAAGGAGGCAATTCGTTTCCTGGCTTTTGCAACAATACTTCAGCAGGAATGCCAAGTCCCTCATTCAACGCTCTCATCATAGATAAACTCAGAGGCAATTTGTGATTAAGTACTTCAGATACTTTGCTGGCGCTACCTATATATTTTATCAAATCCTTGCGCGTCAGTCCTTCCTGGTCCATTCTGAACTTTATGGCTTCGATAGGATCGGGAAGGTCAATGGGATAGTGCTTATCCTCGTAATCGGCTACAAGCACCCCCAGCAGTTCCAAGTCGTCTTCTTGTGCCTGAGTAGGATTGGAAATCTCCATCAATTTTTCAATTCTCGCAAGAGCATTCTTATACTCTTCTTCAGTTTTAATGACATGGATATTTTTCATTATATGGTCTCCGCATTAATTTTTTCATACTCGCTGTGCGTTCCTACAAAACGTATGAAAACTAATTGCACTTTGTAGGCGATTTTAACAATCAATCGGTATTTATTACCACCTATGTTAAAAACAACGCGATTGTCTGGCAGTATGTCTGCACTGCCATATTTCTCCTTTATATCGTTTGGATTATTCCATGTCGAATGTATTGCTTCCATATACCACACTGTCAAAGGTTGTTCTGCCAGAGGGTATTTCTCCCAAAAATCTTGTAAGGTTTTCCTTTTTATGACGCGCATAGAACCAAAAATCTTGTAAGGTTTTCCTATTTAACACGTATACTGTATTCCTGATTTAGGAATTTTCAAGTGTATATTTCCTTATTTTTGAAAATACGCTCGTGCTGCAATCCGGCGGGTGAGGAGACGCACGACATATCGTCGGTTATGTTCGACACGTTATAATTGGGGAACCACGAAAGGCACGAAAAAGCACGAAAAATCAATGATTTAGAAACCACAGAAAACACGGAAGAAACAGAATGCCTCACTGCCTTTTTTAGTGGTTAGTGGTTAGTGGCTAGTGATTTGTATTTGCTTTTTGCTTTTGGCTTTTGGCTTTTGGCTTTAGGCTTTAGGCTTTAGGCTTTTGGCTTTTGGCTTTTGGCTTTCAGCTCCGCGAAAGCGGCTGTTATTGCAGTTCCGATTCCTGCAGGGCGCGAGACCAGATTTTCAGATTGTCGAAGGTGCCGTTGAAGGTGAAGGCGTGATGCGGCGAATGAGCACCTAACGTGCCGCGGAAGGCGTCGAGGCGCGATGGCGTGTAGGCTGATGTGTTGTGAATCAACAACTTGCCATCGATGTAGAGGCGGCGGTCGTTGGGCTTCCAGACGATGGCGACGCGATGCCATTGGCCTTCGCGGAGCGGCGTGGGAATGCCGCCGACGAAGGCGGGAAAGCCGCCGCAATGGAACTGAAGGTTTCCATTCTTGATGTAAACGGCGATTTCGTCAAAGCCGTCGGGCAGGCCGTTGCCGTCGGTTTCCATCAGATAGAACAGGCAGGCATATTTGTCCGATCCCGTGTTGGCGAGCGAGAGCGGATCGAAATCGGGGCGAACCATGAATTCGATGGTTCCTTCCGTTGGCTGCGGGCCAAGCAGATCAATGCCCGACGGCAATGTCACATAGCCTTTGTTCATGATTTGCAAGGCCTTGCCATCACCGTTAGTGATGCGTTTTGCGTTGATGGGAATGCCGATGAAACCATTGCCGGAATAATCGAACAGATAGGGCAGGTCGGAATCGAAACGGTAGTGAAGACGAAGGCCGTTCTGCGGTTGCGTTGCCGGATACGCAAGTTTTGAGAAATCAATGTTTTCTGACGGCTTCTCTGGCTGAATCGTACGTTTCATGGCGGCGGCGACTTGCTCCTGCGTCACACCGCCACGACGGCGCGGACGGCCTTGAATGGTCGGTTCGTGTCCAAGAGCGGCGATGGCTTGTTCGAGGCAGTCTGACATCTGGCGACGGGCGGCAAGCAATGGTTGCGGATCGAAATTGTATTCGCGGAAGCTTGTGGCAACGGACGTGTCGATGGCGCAAAGTTTTTTGATGGTGGCGACAAGATCGGGCCGTTTGTCTCCGAGTTCGCGGGCGGCGGCTTCGAGCAGGCAGAAGACTTCATAGTCCTCCATGCCGTCGCGAAGGCATTCCCAACGGATGGAATCGACTGGTTTGCCGTCGTTTCCTGGATAGATGGCGGAGCCGTCGCCATTGGCGCGGGGGAACATTTCGCCGGTCATCCATGGATTTTTCGGCCAGTAGGTGATGGACCAGTAGAGCATGCCGTCGATGTCGTGTTTCCATGAGAGCCATGGCCAGATACGGCAGTCGATGGCGGGATAATCGATCCAGATGTTCGGGAAGGGATGGCGTGTGCTGAAGGCGACATACCACCAGACTTCGCGATCCTTTTTCTGTTCAGCCACAGAGAGTTCCGCATTGTAGGAATAGACTTCGGGGCACCAGATATCGACGAACGGCAGTTCCGGCGGGAAGCTGCGGGCGGTCATCATGTTTTTGAGCGCGCCCGGCTGCGGCAGTTTGATTTGCGAGAGGAGGTTGTTGACGTGCGGGTAGTCCTTCGGCTCGGGCTCGTCAAACATATAGGTATAGAAATATTGTAGCCAGCCTTTGGCGGCAAGATGTTTCTGGAGTTCGGCGGACCAGACGGAATATGGCTGGCGGACGGGCGCGATATGAGATGTAATGCCTTTGGCAAGAGCGGCTTCGAACTTTTCATCGAATTCCGTCCAGTCGAAGACGGCGGGATTGTCCGGCTGCTGCCAGGCTTCAAACTGCCATGTCGGCCAACTTTGGAGCCATCCGTTGGACAGTGCGGCGGAATGACTTGCGGCTGGAAGGAACGTCTTTACGGAGCCATCCGCGAACGAAACGGCGGCCTGCAGTTCGGCGGTGTCCGTATTGATGACGGTGAACTTGACGGAGAGGATGTTTTCGAAGGCGATCTGCTCTTTCGGAAAATCGATGATCGTCGTTTTCCCTGCGGGAAGTGTATGGCGGGGCAGGTTGGCGGACGGTTTGTCCCGCAATGTGATCATGCCTTGCAGTTCAGCAGGTTGCTTGGGCGTGACGGTGACCGTCAGTTTCTGGGCGTTTTTCCAATCTAGCGTGGGCAATGAAATAAGTTTGGGAGCGGAGACGCAAGTGTAGGGCGTGATGCGATGTTCGAGCATATTGTCCAAATAGGCGGTTCTGTTCTGCGGGATTCGCCAATTCGGACTCATGCCGAACGCCGTCGTGATACTGGCCTTTTTCGGGATGGTGAAATTGCGGACACGGATTTCGATAGGCACTTTTGTCGGACTGCCGTTCATTGCCGTAACGGTGACGGAGCCTTTGTAAAGTGCGGCGGGCTGGTTGTTTGGAACGCGAACATCCAGCCAGATGGTTTCGAAGGAGCCGGCGGCGATGTCGAACGGTGCAAGATCCATCAGCGGATCGGGCCACAGGCCGACATGTTCGACTTTGTAAACAGGCTTGGTCGTGTTGACATAGCCGACGCGGCGAAGGCGCAATGCGCTGGCGGGCAATATCTTGCCGTCATCGGCTTTCAAATCGCCGTCAATCTTCGCTTCCGTAAGAAGCAACGTGTAGTCGTTGGCGAAGAGGACGATCTGGGCGGCGTCCATTTCGTTGCGTGCGGCGTCCAATTTGGCAATGCCGCCGATTTCGCCATTGAACGGACTGTGTTTCAGCAGTTTGACGAGCGATGTTTCAATGCCGTAGGGGATTTCATTGGCTGAATGCTTTTTCGCCATGAAATCCGCTTTCACCTTGAGATTACGGGACTTGGATACGACGTCCGCAATGCTGTCACGAATAGGCGACTGCTTGTCCGGCGGAATCTGGTCAAGCAGTTCTTTGAGCGTATTGATTTCGGTGGAAAGCGCGGTTGCTTCAGGCGATGAAAGTCCTTCGAGATTGTTTTTGGCCGTATGGATGAGTTGTTCCAACGGATTGACGGGAATTGGCAGCAGGGCACGGAAAATACTGCGTCCGTTGGTCTTACTTTCCAGATACAGCTTGTTGTTCTGAACAAGCGAATAGCTGAAGGAACCGTCTTGCGGCAGATTTTTGCCATCAAGCGTCGTGGCGATGCCGTCGGCGGACGACCATGTCAAATTGATTTTCCCATGGCCGGGGCGTGGGAGCTCCCATGTGAAAGCCGTTGGGAATGGCTCATTTGAGAAGCGGATAAGGCCGAAGGCGGACGGATTGTGGAAGCCGCCGACGGATGGCGACCATGTGCTCAATTCGGGGACGACGGCACGCGAACGGCAGACGTTGATGCGCCATTCGTCGCCGTCCTTCGGTGCGCCGCCAAGAACGTCGAAGGGGATGGCGACGGTGGTTGTCCAACGATCATTGTCTTTCTTGCTGTCGGCCGTGATGGAATCCGCATTCCATGAGACATCCCGTGTCAATTCATCGAAAACCGTTCCAATGGAATTGACAACGACATGGGCATAGTCGTTCCATCCTTTGGGCTGGATGAAGAGTTCGACGCAGTCGTCGCTCCAGACTTGGCTGTCGCGCGTTTTGGCATTCGTAACGATTTTGGCCATCTGCGGTTCGTGGCAAACGATGTCGAAGACAAGAGCGGCTGGTGTGCGATGGATGGCGGCGGTTGTCGCGGCGGACGGCATGGTGTCGCCCGCGATGGTGGGCAGGGCGCCCAACGATACGGTGTCTTTTGGCGGCACGACGGCCATGGGAATCCATGCATGGACAGCGATGCAGGACAGAATCAGAAAAAGAATAGCTTTTTTCATTTTTATATTCCTTATTATTAAATCATTTATTCTCAACCACGAATGAACACGAAAGAACTTGGAGCGGCCGTTGGCCGCAACCAAATGTTTTCAGTAACCACGAAAGGCACGAAAGAGCACGAAATTTCAAACCACAGAATACACTGAATACACTGAAAAAGCCTCGCCGCCGGGCCGACAAAGTCCCAAAGGATTTCATGGTGAAACATAATGTTGATCGCGAATGATGCAAACGGCTCCGGCGGCTGCGGCGGTTGTGAAAGCGCTTCGCGCGACAGAAAAGCGCATGGCAAAATCTTTGTCAAAGAACAAGAAAATGAACTATAGTAGTACGAAATTTATAGTCCACTGAATATACGGAAGAAACGGAATGCCTCGCAGACGTCGGCCATGGTTCTGAAGAGTTTGTTGACTATATGTTATTTTGATCAAGGAGGAATTGGAAAGGCCTCCGTCTGCTCGGCGGTTTGTCACGCTTCGCGCAGGTACAAACAACGTCATGCGGAAGCTTGAAGGTCATAGTCTGTTGACTTTAGGTGGCTCTGGCGGTTGTTGAAAATGCTTCGCTTTCAGGAGTTAGTGGTGAGGGAGGATGGCGTGAACAACAAGCGGTTCATTTTTCCATCGCCTCCAGATCGGCAAGCGATTTCTTAATGACCTTTCCGTTGTGTGCTTCATCCGCGGATTTCGCGATAGCGGCAAGATTCTCTTTGGAGTAGAAGGCGTCGCTGTCGGCTCGGATCTCGAAGGGAATCCGTCTTTCGCGCAAGGCGGCCCGAGCATAGATCATGAAAAACGTGGTGAGGTTCATCCCCATCTCGTCGCACATCTGATCCAAATTTCTTTTGGTTTCATTGTCAAAGCGCAGGCTTACCGTAACCATTGGCTATATCTCCTAAAATGCATGATAAAATCAATAATTTGAATGATTTTTGCTTCAATTTTAATTAATATAGCTTGAAATTATTACTTTTCCATATAAATAGCTAAAAGCAAAATACAGTGGTTAGTGGTTAGTGGTTAGTGGTTAGTCGGTGATTAATCTCCGAAGTGGCTGATGTGGAATCTATTGGCGCCGCAGACAGGAAATTCCTGGTCGCCCCACGGCTGATACCATCTGGCGTAGCCGCGGAGGCGGTTTTCCGGATCATAGACGCCGTATTCGAGTGCGTCGATCGCAGGTTCCAAGCCACGGCCGGATTCGAAGTTGATACTGCCGATTTCGACGGCGCACGGACCTTTGTCATGGCCGAAAAGCTTCGTGGTAGTCGTCGTGATGATGCGTTTGTTATGCTGTGCGGTGATGTGGTTTATGACGGTCAGATGGGACGAATCATGGAATGTGACGCCTTCTTCGCAGTTGTGGGTGTAGAGGTAGTCGGCGATGATATGTTCACTAAGGACGAAGCCGTAGCGGAAGCCCTGCGCGGCGACGCTGCGCAACGTGTTGTGGTCGTTCTGGTCACCCGACATCATGAGTCCGACGGTGTGGCAGGGATTGGCTTGCAGTTGTTTACCGAGATATGTGTCGCCGACGTTGTCATCCAGACAGAACTGCGAATCCGCCACATGCGCGCGGGAGACATTTTGCAGATTGACAGCGCTCTGTGTGGGATACATGCGGTCGTGATCGAGATGGACGCGGAATTCCAAATTGGCGATGGAGAAAACCGACAGGCTGAAATGGCCTTTGCAGGAATCGCCTTCCGGGGCGGCGAGAATGGAGTAGGGGCGTTCTTTCGGATCATGGATTTCGGGAGCCTGCCAGTCGGAGAAAAGGAATGTGTTGTCGTTGCGAAGCGTTCCGAATTTTGTGGGGCTGTAGATCTTGTCGCAATCCGCCAGGCGAACGATATAGGCGTTGAGGAAGCGGCATGGCATTTCACCTTCGAGAAAGATGTTATGGGAGCCTGGCGGGATGACGATCTGGGCGCGAACAGGGCGTCCTTCGTATGTTTCAACCGCTGGCGACGCGATGCGGTAGCCGTTGGGGCTGTACGGGAAGCAGATTCTTCCGCCGCCGCGTTTGGCGCAGAAATCGATGGCGCTCTGGATGGCTTGCGTGTCGTCGGTGACGCCGTCCGCCTTGGCGCCGAAATCCATGACATTGAATCCGAATGATGACATGTTAATTACCTATAATTTTAAAGGTTGGATTAGAAAACGAATTACAATAGCATAAAGCGACCAAGATCGCAACCAAAGCTAAGTTAAGAGAACCACGAATGAACACGAATGGACACGAATTTTTTGTAGTCCACTGAATACACGGAAGAAACGGAAGCCTCGCAGACGTCGGCCATCGTTCTGTAGTGGTTGTTTGCAAAAGATGATTTTTGAATGCTAATGGCTTGGGTGGGCCTCCGTCTGTTCGGCGGTTGTCATGCCACTGCGTGGAGCTATGGCTGCTTCGCAAATCTTAGTGTGCGGATAGCGGTTTGAAAATGCTTCACGCTAAAAAAAGAAGTCATGTGACGATTCTTGGCGAAAATACCAGAAAATAAATGATAGTGGTATTGTAAGCTTTATTTTATGCGAATGATGGGCTATATTTTCATTGTTTTTTGATTGAACATCAACCATAAGCAAGGAAAACACCATGAAAAAGAGTCTGTTTGTTCTATTGGGCCTGAGCGGAATGCTGATGGCGGAGATCGTTCCAACGGAAATTCCAAGTCCTCTCGTGCTGTTGCAGCCCGAGCAGAAGAAAATCATGCAGTACGATACGCATGAAGAGCGCGCCAACATCATGAAGGAAGACCATAAGTTGCCGAAAGAAAAGCGGTTATACTGCTCGAACACGGCGAAATGGCGCGAAGCGCTGCCCGTCACGTTCGCATGGACATGCACGGACGGGGAGGTTGGACCGTTCACTGTGACGTTTGCGGACAACGAGGCGTTTGAAAATCCGCAATATGTTTATTCCAGAAAGGATACGGATACATCCGTCACGCCGCCGAACTATCTGACGAACTTCAAAATCGGGCAGAAGTACTACTGGAAGGTGACGGGCAAATCAAAGGATAAAAAAGAAGTGACCTCCGCGGTGTCAAGCTTCACGACGGAAGACATGGCGCCCCGCTGGATCAAATTGGAAGGCCGCGTCGGCAACACGCGCGATTTGGGCGGTTGGAAGACGAAGGACGGCCGTCGCATCAAGCAGAACATGATCTTCCGTGGGCAGGGGCTCAACGACAACAGCGCCAACGGTCGGCAACCCGGCCGCAACCGTCTGACGGCGGCGGATATCGACTGGATGCTCAACACGCTTCATATCAAGACGGATCTTGATTTGCGCAGCTCCGGCGAAACGGCGAACATGACGGTGTCTCCGCTTGGACCGACGGTGAAGTTCATCCATCATTCATCCTCTTGCTACAGAGGCATTTTCAAAGAAAAATACATGAAAGTCATGGCGGAGAATTTCCGCGTGTTCACGGATCCCGACAACTATCCGATCTACTTCCACTGCATTGGTGGCGCGGACCGTGCCGGCTCGTTGGCTCTTGTCTTGGAGGGCATTCTCGGCGTGCCCGAACGAGAACTTGGCATCGATTGGGAAAACACGTTCTATCCGCATCTTCCGGACATGAAGGATGAATTCGGCCCGAACTACTGGTGCCGTTATCAGGACTTCCTGGAATGGTTCCCGAAGTACGGCAAAGAAGGCGACTCCTTCAACAAATGCGTTGAAAACTACCTTCTGCAGTGCGGCATCACGATGGAGGAGATTGAAAAGTTCCGTGCAATTATGTTAGAGTAAGCGACAAACGCGACAAAAGGGACGAACGCGACATTAGGGGCGTAAATAAATAGAAAGGGGCTGTTGCAAAATAAAAAGCAACAGCCCTTTACTTTTTCATTTTTTTAGGTAATAAGTGTGTGTCAGACCTCCAAGGATGCTTGCAAGATATCCTCAGCAGTCAGCAAGTATATTCCATCAGGTGTTTGAACGTTATCTTCAATGGTTGGCAGAATCAGCACATGGATTGCCTTTGCTGGAAGTTTGGGTGGGTATTTACGTTTCAAAAGTTCTTGTGACAACTGGTTAACCTCTGACTGGGTGAAAGGATGTTGCGACCATTTCACTTCACCCAGTAAAGCAATATCACCTGCGAAATTGGTGGAAACTATGTCCCATTCTGGCTGGTTCTCCTGCCACCATCGTTTGGCAGGAAGCCAACAATCATCATCCTTCAGAAGGGAATTGGTTAGCCTTGCATGGTGCAACGTCTTTCTGGCGAGTTGCTCCCATTGGTAGACGTAGATTGCATTGGCGTATTTACCCCATGCAAGGAGACGGGCATTTTTGGGGGATTGATCAAAAAAGGACCGTCTTGGGGCGACTACTTGAAACCAAAAAAGACAGAACGGATCGGCAATGGAATACAGTGATTTCTTTGAATTACGTTCAGATTCTCCAAAGGGGATTTCCTTTTTTACAAGTCCTAGTTCGACAAGGCGGGCCATGGGACGTGACATGGCGGTCGTTTGCTGCTGAAGACGTGAGGCTATTTCGCTGATTCGGTGAGCCCCGTATCCAATAGCCTCCAGATATGGTCGTAGGCTAATGGCGTTGGGGATTTCTGATTGCAGAAGATAATTGGGCTCTTCATGATATAACCCCAATGGGCTGAATACTAGATCGTCCAGACAATTGTCAATATCATCTGAATAGGCTTCGGCAGACTGCCAATAGCGTGGAACTCCTCCCCAGATAGAATAAGCTTTCAATGCATCTATGCATGTAGTCAGATTTAATGCTTCTTGTATATATCCTGCTGCCAAAGGGGCTAGGGGGAGGATTTCTTGAGCACGTCCATAGAGGGGGGAAGATTTGTGCAACGTCAACCCTTGCATCATGTGCTGACTGGATCCCGAAATAATGACCAGAAGACCATTTTGACGAATTTCGGAATCAATCCATGATTGCAAGACACTGGGAAGCGTGTCATCAGAGGTCACAAGATAGGGGAATTCATCCATGATAAAAGGCCCATGCCAATCTGATGTGTGGGCTCGCAGAGACAGTGTATGAAGCAACGCATGCCAATTGGGATAAATGACTTCATCAAATCCCGGAAAACGGGAGGCTATCATTCCTGCAATTGTCTGCCTTTGCAAGGAGGCCGATGATGTATCTCCGACTGTGTAAAGACCATCGTTTTCGCTGCACCATTTCGTCAACAGATAGCTTTTGCCGATGCGACGGCGACCATAAAGAACGGCAAAACCACCATTTCTATTCGTTGACAGTTTGCGCAACCGTTTGAGTTCTTCTTGTCGATCAATGAAGTCCATTTTTTGTGATAAGATTATGCAATGAAGTATTATGTTGTCATGTATAATGTTTGTCAGTATAATTTAATACATGTTTATGATTCTTCAAACCGTTATATGCATGCCATGATGTTATTTTATAACTCTATTATCTCCAATGATATCTGGCTTGTTGGCCATGGAGTCGGCCTCCGTGATGGGGCGGATGACTTTGCAGGGGCAGCCCGCCGCGAAAGACATGGGCGGTATGTCGCGCGTGACGACGGCTCCCGCGCCGATGACGCAACCGTCGCCGATCGTGACGCCCGGGCAGATGACGACATTCGCCCCGAACCAGCAGTCGTTGCCGATTTTGACTGGTTTCGCGTAGCAGAGATGGGCGGGATTGCCGTCTTTGTCCAGCATGGTTCGGCGTTCGTCCGGCAGCATGGGATGGATGGGCGTGACAATCGTGCAGTTCGGGCCGAAATTGTTGTCGTTGCCGATTTCAACCGTTGCGTCGTCCTGTATCGTGAGATTGTAGTTGAAGAAATTCCGCTTGCCGATTTTCGTGTGGATTCCGTAGTGGAAGAAAATCGGGCCTTGCATGAACGTGCCTTCGCCGATTTCGCCTAAGATCAACTCCAGAAGATGTTTGCGGACTTCGACATCGTCTTCGTTGGTGCGGCTATATGCGGCGCTTAGTTTGTGCGAACGCATCTTGATGGCTCTCAGTTCGGGATTGCCGGGAGCGAACAGAATGCCCGCCATGATTTTTTTCTCTTCTTCTTTCATCGTGATTTCAAAATAATAAGGATTGTGATAAAAAGGATAAATGACACGTATGGAAAATATAAGTCCGTGGGGTAAATTATCCAATGGACAATCATTTAAAATGAAAAACGGCGGACTGTTTTGCCATCTGTGCGTTTTTTTGAAGCAACAACTTTTATGAACAAGTATCTGTTATTGGCATGTTTAGCGTTGATAGGGAGTCAGGCAATGGGCATTACACCGAATGAATTCAAAGGAACGGATTCCGAACGCATTGCGCAGGCTTTGGCCGTGTTGAAAAAGCAGGGCGGCGGCACGTTGCGCATGCCGCGCCGCGAAGATGCGGACGGTCGCGCCTTTTGGTTGATAGACGAAGCGATTCTGCTGGACGCGGATATGACGCTCATCGTCGAAAACAGCATGATCAAACTGTCGGATCGTTGTCGCGACAATTTCATCCGTTCGGCGAACTGTGGTTACGGAATAGAAGACATCAAAACAATCAACAACATCCATGTTATTGGTATCGGCAACGCCGTGCTCATGGGAGCGGATAATCCGCGGGCGACAGGCGATAGCGGAAAGCAGCTTGGTGTCCGTACTTACGGCACGGATGCAGGGAAGGAAGGCGAGACGCAGAATGGCGACTGGCGGAACATCGGCGTGCTCATGGCATGTGTGGATGGTTTTTCCGTGCAGGGCATTTCCATCGTCGATTCGCACTGCTGGGCGATGTCGTTCGAACATTGCAAGAACGGTCTGCTGTCTCATCTGAATTTCAAATCGACATCGAAAAAAGTCATCGGCGGCAAGACGGTGACCATGTTAAACCAAGACGGCATCGACTTGCGGCAAGGTTGCCATAACATTGTCATCGAGGCGATTACGGGATACACGGGCGATGATTTGATTGCGTTGACAGCTATCGGCAAAAGTACACTGAAAAGTGGCTTGTACGGCCATACAATGATCAGCGGCATGATGCCGACGGATGACAACGACATCACGAACATCCAGATTCGCAATGTGACGGGCCATTCGGCGGGCCGTTGTCAAGTCATCCGTTTCCTGAATACAGGCGGTGACAAAATCAATCATATCATTCTCGATGGTGTGATCGACAATTCGCCGAAGGGCTTTGAATCGCATGCGACGATCCGTATTGGCGACCACAATCCGAATTGGGGCGGGGTGACACCGTTGGGCGATACGAGCGACTTCATCATCACGAATGTCCATGGCAATTCCAAAGCCTGCATCTTGATTGCGGGATCATTGGCCAACTCCATCATTTCCAACGTCATAAATCATTATCCGGACTGCGGTCCCATCACCTATGAGTCCGGACAGGACTATGTGAAAGATGTGACGATGAGCAATCTGAAATAATAGAGGTTGTTATGAAACGGTTGCTGGTTATTTTCCTGTTGATTGCATGTTATGCGCATGCTCAATGGGTTGCAACCATGAATCCAGGGACTGACGGAAATGTGCGGGCTGATGGGACGGAAATCGTCAAGTTCCTGCCAGGCCTGCATGAGGCTCCGAATTGGCATCGCATGGATTTCAAGGCGCTCAATGTGGAGAAGCTTGGAATCGATGAAGCCGTCCATGGGCAGATTGTCACGACAGACGGAAAGTATTTTTCCGATGTGACGGCATCAAAGCGCGATGCGCGAACGATCCGTTTCCAATGCAGCCTTTCGTCTGACCACGATGTTGCATTGAACAGCCTGCATATGGCGTTCATGGTGTCAACGGACATTCTCATTGGCAAGTCATGGAATGTTGATGATCAGCCATTTAAGCCATATCCGCTTGAATTCGCGCGGAAGACGAAGCATCAGTTCGACGGGATCATTCGTAAAATGACGCTTGAGACGACGCTGGGGCCGATTGTGTTCAGCTTCCCCGAACCGACGTATGTCCTTTTGCAGGACAACCGCAATTGGGGCGACAATTTCGAAGTGCGCGTCAACTACCGCCCGACTGTCCAGAAAGGGAGTTTCGACTGGCGGAAGGATGACCGTTTCGATGTCGTTGTCGATATGATTCTGCCTATGGAGACGGCGTTCAACAAGCCGGAGCCCGTGACGATTGAGGAAGGAGCGGACTGGGTGAAGGTCGATTTGCGTACGGGTGTCCGCAAGGGGAGCGCGGTGGATTTTTCCGATGTGATCAAACGTCATGCACCCGCTGGCAAGTTTGGTCGTGTCTTGGCGAAGGGAGAGAACTTCGAGTTCGAAGGCTTGCCTGGCGTGCCGCAGAAATTCTACGGCGTGAATTTGGTCGGCGGCGCGAATACGCCGCCGACGCATGAACAGGCAGTCGAACTGGCGGAGCGTTTGTATCGTCTTGGCTACAACACGGTGCGTTTTCATCACTACGGCAATGCCATTTATTCACGTAAAGCCGCGCATTCATACGAAATAGATGAAGCGAGGCTGGATCGGCTTGATTTTCTGTTCGCAGAGTTAAAGAAGCGCGGAATTTACGTTACGACAGACGTTTATTCATCTCGTGCCGTCAAAGCAGCGGACATTTTCGACGGGATGGAAGGCAATCTTTCCTTCCAGGAGTTTCGTCAAGCGTTGCCGTTCAGCGAGAAAGCGATGACCCATTGGAAGCTATTCGCGAAAGCCTTCTTCCGTCATCGAAATCCCTATACAGGAATGACTTATGCAGAAGATCCGGCGATGCCGTGGATATGCCTTGTGAATGAAGGAAATTTCTCTCGTGTCACGCCCGGGCCGCTGATGTCAAAGAATACCGTCGAACTATGGGTGAAGGCATGGAATGAATGGACGCTGAAAAAATACGGCGACTTCCAAAAACGCAACACGGCTTGGGGGACGCCTGACAAGACAGAAATTCTGGAGGATATGGCCACAGGAGGATCGGCCGTCTGCCAACGTGACTTTTTTGAATTCACCTTCGAGACGGAGCGGCGGATGGTGGCGGAAATGATGGACTATATGCGGAATGAATTGGGCTGCAAGGCGTTGCTGACGAATATGAACCACAGCGGGTTCACACCGTCGGAAATGCAGGCTCGTCTGGATTTTGATTATGTCGATCAGCATTTCTACGTTGATCATCCACGTTTTTTGACGCCTGTCCGTTGGGCGCTGCCGTTGAGCATCAACAACGACAATGTCGTGAAAACGGGAGGCTTCGGCGGCACGCTGCCGGCCTTGACGCGGCTGTATGACCGTCCATTCACGGTGACGGAATTCAATTATTCCTATCCCGGTGAGCATCGTGGTGTGGGCGGCATCTTGACAGGCTGCCTTGGGGCCATTCAGAATTGGGCGGGCATCTGGCGTTTTGCCTATTCGCATGGCGGCATCAATATCTATAAGCCAATGGGAATGAGACATTTCGATTTGGCCAGCGATCCGTTGAACCAAGCGGCGGACCGGGCGACGATTTGTCTGTATTTGCGTGGAGATCTGCAGCCTGTGTCGCGTTCCATTGCGGTAACCATGCCGTCTGATTATCTGGCAGTAGTTCCGCCGGAAGATCAAGTGACGCGGATAAGCCCTGTTTGGCAACGTCTTGCAATGATCACGAAATTTGGTTGCGCGTTCGGCGATGACACGATGAAAGTTCCCGTGGATTTATCACTCGGACTCGCTTCGAATGCGCCGCAGGGGCGGCGACATTTGGTTGGCGACGTGCTCGGACAGGAAGGATTGGACACTGTCACGAAAGCAATTGCGGATGGTAAATGGCTGCCAGATGGTAACAAAAGCGATTTGCAAGACGGCATTCGCCGCCTGCAGACGGCTTCCGGGCAGTTCGACATCGATTTCATGAATGGTTGTTTTACGCTGGATACGGCCATGACGGCGGGTGGTTACGCGGAGGGCGGCGGCGTCATTATGACGCAGGCTGGCGTGGACGTTTCCATCAGCGATACGCCCGCCACGGTGTGGGCATCGTCGGTGGATGGCCGTCCGCTTGTCTCCAGCGGGCGAATCCTGTTGACGCATTTGACGGATGTGCAGAACAGCGGAATCCGTTTCGCTGAAAAGGAACGCAAGACACAGCTTTCTTGGGGCGATCTTCCGCTTCTGGCTCGCGTAGGAAAGGCGGTCGTCACATTGAAACGGGACAAGAATGCGCCGCCGCTTCGTGCGTGGGCGATCACCATGGACGGCGAACGGCTGGCTGAACTGCCGTTGACAACGGATGCGGATGGAACGATTCGCCTTCAACTGGACGTGCGTGGTCCGGAAGGGGCGCGGATGCTGTATGAACTGGAACGTGTCGAGTAAAAGAATGCTCGAGTTTAGAAGATAATCAAAAAGGCACGGAAAATGTATCGCAAGATAAAAGAGAAGGTTTTTGAAGTCATTCAGCCGGCGGAGGATGGCAAGCTGGCCAGTCGGATTTTCGACTGCATCATCATGTTTCTCATCGCCATCAGCATTTTCAGCATTTTCGCCATCACTTTTGATTTGTCTGAGTCGATGACGCGTCATTTGAGACAGATAGAAAAGCTTAGCGTTATTGTTTTCACGATTGAATATCTTCTTCGCGTCTGGACATCCGATTTGCTGTTTCCGGAGGAGACACGTTTGAAGGCGCTGTTCAAATATCTGACGATGGGCATGGCGATCATTGATCTTCTGGCAATTCTTCCATTCTATCTGCCCATGCTTTTCCCAATTGACTTGTTGGGACTTCGTATGTTGCGTCTTACCAGAATCTTGCGGGTATGTAAACTAACGCGTTACTCAGAAGCGCTTGCGTCGATCGCCGATGTTTTTTCAAGCAAGTCAAAGGAGATCATCGCGTCGTTTCTTGTGGTTTTCCTGTTGCTGATCGTTGCGTCATTAATGATTTACTATGCCGAACATGAAACGCAGCCGGAAGCGTTTAAAAACGCCTTCTCCGGACTATGGTGGGCCGTCGCCACGCTGACGACGGTCGGATACGGCGACATCTATCCGGTGACAGTAATGGGGCGTATCATCGGTGCTATTATTGCCTTGTTGGGCATTGGCATGGTCGCCATTCCGACAGGCATCATCAGTTCCGGCTTCATGGAACATTTGCGGAAAAAGGAAAACGCGAACAACGAAATCATCTATTGCCCGCATTGTGGCAAACCCTTGAAAGGAGGGCATGTATCGTTCCCGTTCTTCCCGTATTCGACAAATTATATTAAGCATCAAAAAGCGCACCGCGGTTCGAAATGAACCGATAGTGCGCTTTGTGGAAGGAGGCGTGATATTTACACGCCTGTCATGATGTTTTTTATCTCAGATTGAGCTTGCGGAGGAGTGGATAGATCACGTCGGGGCTGTTCGTCGTGATGGAATCGCAGTTGAGGGTGAGGGCCTTGTTGAGCTCGTCTTCATTATCAACGGCGCAGATATCGACGACGACGTTTTTCTTGTGGTAGGCCTCGATCTCCTCGTTGGTGGCTTCCTTCGTCCAAAGGCAGATTTTGTTGAAGACGGGGCCGTAGAGATTTTCATCGACGGGGCACTTCAGATAGCGGGGCGGGAAGCATTGGATGAAGATGGAGGGATCCCATTCCTTCAGCAGTTGGAGCTGACGCGGATGGAAGGAGAGAATCAAACTGTGCGAGAAAATGTTCTGCTTCTTGCAGATTTCATAGACTTGACGCGTGCAGTTGTCGTCGTCTTCCTTCAGTTCGATAAGAATATAGTAATTAGGATCTTTGGAGAAAATGGCGTCCAACGTCTCTTCAAATGTCGGAATCTGCGTTCCCGCGAATTTCGGATCCTTCCAGCCGCCGAAATCAAGCTTGCGGATGTCGTCGAAAAGGAAGTCGTGAACATAACCTTTTCCGTTGGAACAGCGTTCGACGGTGTGGTCATGGGTGACGACGAGCTTGCCGTCCTTCGTGGGATGGACATCGAATTCGAGTGAGTCGAGGCCGTAGTCCATGGCGGCGATGAAGGAGGGGATGGTGTTTTCAGGATACTGCGAACGGAAGCCGCGGTGACCGACGATCATGAAATTTTCCAACATGATGATGTCCTTTATGGATTTATGGTTGAAACGGATTGAAAGAATGCATGGTGGATATATTTTAGCATAAAAGCTGAAAAAGAGAAATGAAAAGTGGAACAGGACTTGACAAATCATGGAAAAAAATGTAAAACATAGTAGAATATCGTTATATTGGATAATATTGTTTGCGGTAGTGGCTTCAATAGCTTCAGGAGAAAACCTAATGGATGACTATCCAATACATGTGAAGGATTTGCACATACGCGACCCATTTGTTCTGCCGATCGTGCAGGAGAAGACGTACTACATGTACGCTTCCGGCAAGGCGGAAGGCGGCTATGGATGCAAGGCGTACATGAGCAAAGACTTGGAGCATTGGAGCAAACCCGTGACTGTGTTCAATCCGCCAGAGGAATACAAGGATTGCAACGCCTATTGGGCACCGGAAGTCCATGAATACAAAGGAAAATTCTATTTGTTCATGACACTGAAGGCGCCTCGGAAATACCGTGGCACGCATATTTTCGTGGCGGACAAGCCGACGGGGCCGTTCGTGCCGACGTCGAAGACGGCGGCGACGCCTGCGCATTGGGAATGCCTTGACGGGACGCTATTTGTGTCGGACGAAGGCCGTCCATACATCGTGTTCTGCCATGAATGGTGCCAAGTGCGCAACGGCGGCATGTGCGCGTTGCCGTTGACAGATGATCTGAGCGCGGCGGCAGGCAGCCCGATCTATTTGTTCTCCGCGTCGGATGCCCCATGGGCTCCGAAGAAGGAATTTGGCGCGGACGGTTCGTTCCCCACATATGTGACGGACGGTCCGTTCATGTATCGTGGAAAGGATCATCGGTTGTTCATGCTGTGGTCGAGCTTCGGGCCGGGCGACTACACGGTCGGTCTTGCGGAAAGCAAAAACGGCAAAATCGATGGCGAATGGTTCCAGCATGAGAAGCCTGTCTATGAAAACGGCGGCCATTGCATGCTGTTCAATGATTTTGATGGAAATCTGCGGATGTCGTTGCACGGACCGAACAGAGGTCCGTTGGAACGTGCTCATTTCCTGCGGCTTGTGGAAACGGATGATGGACTTCTGAAGGTGGCACCGTGAGCGAGGATTCTGAAGAAAACGAAAAACTGCCGGAACGCGCCGACGGCCAGGTACTGGAATCTTCCGATATCTTTAGACAACTGCTGGAAGAACCTGGAATCAAGGAGCTTAAGGGCAATTATGAAATGCGCGGAGTCATCGGCAGGGGGGGATATGCGGAAATTTGGGTCGCCAAAGATCTGCAAAACAAGCGGACGGTGGCCGTGAAATCGCTTCGTGAGGACAAGGTGGAAGATCGGCAGGCTCGCAACGCCTTCCTGCAGGAGGCCCGCGTGATGATGTATCTGCAGCATCCAGGCATCGTTCCCGTATATGATTTCTTCAAGGATGGTTACGGTCGGCTGCATATCATCATGAAACTGGTTTTGGGGCGCACGCTGGACGATCTGCTCAATCAGATTCATGAGGAATACAAGGGCAAGACGCCCCGTGAAGTGGAAACGTTGGAAAAAAAGCAGATGCCCGAACGGCTGGAAATGTTCCTAAGGGTCTGCGATATGGTGGCTTATGCCCATGAAAAACGGATTCTGCATCGAGACTTGAAGCCGGCGAACATCATGTTGGGCAAGCAAGATGACGTCTATGTGATGGACTGGGGCATTGCGGAGCCGCATGAGAGCGACGAGCCGATACAGGCCCCCGAAGATACGACGGGAACGGTCTGCTATCTTGCTCCTGAAATCATACGCCGCAAGACATACGATGAGCGTTCGGATGTTTATTCCCTTGGGCTTGTGCTATTTGATTTGACATATTTGCATCCGGCGTTCGTCCAGATGGATGAAAAACTGACATGCTACTATGCCGTGCGCGGAAAGACGAGCCATCGAAAACATGAATATGGTTATCGTGTGCCTATTTGGCTGCGGCAGGTTATCGACCATGCGATCTGGCTGGATCCGGAAAAACGGACGCCGAGCGTCGCCGCCATGATGGAGGAAATCCGCGAAGGCATGGCGGGCGAGGCGAGTCTTTTGGGCCGTCTGAAGCGGCTTATAGGGTTGTAAGATATTCGAGAGCAAGACGATATCCGTCAAACCCGTAGCCCGCGAAGGTTTTGCGGCAGGCCATGCCCGCATAGGAGATGTGGCGGAATGGCTCTCGTGCGGAGACATCGCTGAGATGGACTTCGACGGCGGGCAGGGCGACAGCTTTGAGCGCGTCCAGTATAGCGACGGACGTGTGGGTGTAGGCTGCTGGATTGATGACGATGCCGTCGAATTTGCCCAGTGCCTCCTGGATCCAATCGACGAGAACGCCTTCGTGGTTGGACTGGCGGACATCGACGGCGAGGCCGAGCGTCGCCGCGGCTTCCTGGATGAATGCGACGAGCGTGGGGTAGTCCTGCTTGCCGTAGATATTCGGTTCGCGGATGCCAAGCATATTGAGATTCGGGCCGTTTAATACGAGAATGTTTTTCATGGAAGTAGGGGGGCCATCGGTGGGACGCTGTTGGCACGAAACTTTAGGTGGCAAGGCCGTCTTGGCCTTGTCTAGGGCGGGACGCCCTTGTTACTTCATACTTTATGATATTGTCATATAAAATCAAATAGAGGCACAGGAGAAAACGATGAGCGAGACGATTCTGTATCTGGCCCCCGATGGCAATAACGCGAATGACGGCGTGGCGGCTCCGATGGCGACGATTGAAGGCGCGGTGGCGCGCCTTCGTGAGATGCGCAACCGCGGTACGTTGCGGTTGCCTGCTCGCATCCTGTTGCGCGGCGGTGTGTATCATGTCGCGAAAACGATTGAACTGGATACGGATTTTCCGCTGACCATTGCCGGACTCGAAGGCGAAAATGCCGTCATTGACGGTGGTTATGAATTGAGCAACTGGCATGAAGTCATGATCAACGGCAAAAAGGCATGGCAGGCGGCGGCCGCGTTTCCTGTGCAGGAACTGTATTATAAAGGAAAGATGCTGAAGCACGCGGCCTTCCCGAAAGAAGGAATGTATCGTGTACGGAACACGACGTCGCCATGGGGCGGCGGCCTGTTCAGTGGCGGTGACCATTTCACGACACAAGAAGGCTCGTACAATCCAAAATGGCACAATCCGACGGGCATCGTCGTTTTCATGACGCATAAGTGGATTGAAGAGCATCTGCCTGTCAAATCATTTGATGCGGAGACGGGCGAGCTGTATTCAACTCATCGCTCCACGTTTATCATGACGAGCAATGACACGGAATACCGTTTTGAAAATGTGCGCGAAGCGTTGCTGGAGCCAGGCGAATTTTATTACGACAGCACGGATGGCACCGTGACCGTCATTCTGGATAATCGTTTGGAGGCGGACGGAGAGCATCCTGTGGCGACGCATGTCGGCAACCTATTGCGATTGAACAATGTCCGTTATCTGAATATCCGCAATCTGTCGTTCAAACATGGCGGCGGCTATCGTCCGACATGTACGCGGCGATATGACATTCCGGGAAAGAATTTTATCAATTTCGCCATGCAGGAAACGTGGCTGGACGAACATTCGGAGCATCCGTTCGCGGCCGCTCCGCAGGCCGCCGTCCAAGTGCCTGGAACGATTTTTCTATATAAGTCAACTGATTGCGAGATAACGGGTTGCACGATTTCGGAAACCAGCTGGTATGGTATCGAAACGAGTGCGGGCTGCTCCAATATTCTAATCGATCACAACAAATTGTTCGAACTTGGCGCGGGCGGTGTCCGCATCGGCGGCGCGGCGGTTAACGATCCTGCTGAATTACGAACATCCCGTGTGACGGTGACGAACAACCATATCCATGACGGCGGGCTGGTTTTCGCCAGCGGCGTTGGCGTTCTCATTACACATGCATTTGGTAACTTGGTGGAACACAATCACATCCATGATCTGTTCTATTCGGGCGTGTCGGCCGGCTGGAATTGGGGCTTCGGCGAAACGGTCGCAAAAGAAAATCGCATCGGCTGGAATCTCATCCATGATCTCGGCAAGGGAATCCTCTCCGACATGGGCGGTGTCTATCTGCTTGGAATCCAGCCTGGTACGCGTGTCTATAGCAATTACATCGCCAATGTGAAACGCCGTTACTACGGTGGATGGGGCATCTATACCGACGAAGGCTCCTCGCATGTCGTCGTGGAAAACAACATCTGCACGGACTGCTCCAGCGAGGCGTACCATCAGCATTTCGGACGCGAGAACACGTTGCGCTACAACATCTTCGCATTTGGCAACGACGCCGTGTTGGCGATTGCCCGCGGGCAGGAATTCGCAGGCGTCTTCCCCGGACTGAATTTCTCCAATGCGCTGTCCAGCTACAACAACGTGTTCGTGACGAACGGCAGGCCATTCATCCGCTCTGGCAATGAAAAACATCTGCAACGGCCGACGTTCCTTGCGGAGAACAGCATCTTCTTCAATACGGAAGGCGAATTCCCGTCGATCGCGGTTTCAGGCGAATGGAAATGCGATTTGGACGAATGGCAGAAGCGCGGCTTCGACCGTGGCGCGATCATCGCGGATCCAGGCTTCAACGACTTGTCAAAACGCGACTTCAGCTTTGGAAAGGATTCGCTTTTGGGCCGTTTGGGCTTCCCGATGCTGGACATGAAGGAAGTTGGCATCCAATAGAAGTGGCTAGGCTAGAAGCCTAGAAGCCTAGAAGGCTAGATTTTCTAGAGCCGCTAGAAGTTCTAGAGCCGCTAGAGAATCTAGAACCACTAGAATTGCGCCGCTCCCTTCCGCCTTAACATTTTTCAAAACTACCGGCGTTGTTGCTGTTGTCGT
>JAFZIJ010000091.1 GCA_017554445.1 Victivallales bacterium | reverse complement strand
GGATTTTCTGAGCAAAATCAACCAACAGGGAGATGTTTCCGAGTGTATGGTCTTCCCGTTTTCCCGTGGCTCCGAGAATGACGATGTCCGTCCAACCGTTGGCGAGACAGTAACGGAACGCCTTGTTGAGGTCGTTCGTGTCCTGTTCCGTGACATGGACGATCATGGGGGCGAGCTTCTGCCGCAGTTCTGGGGAGATGCTGTCCAGATCGCCGATGACGGCGGTTGGCATACGCCCTGATTCCATCATGGCGATGGCGGCGCCGTCGCAGCAGACGACGCGCGCCGCGTTGTCAAGCACTGCAAGTGCTTGCGGCGCATGTGGAAACGTGCCATTGGCGAGGATGATGGTGGGGGGCATTTTTCTTCTTGCGCGGGACAGAGCCCGCGCATCTCCATGCTGTTTGCGCGGGGCGGAGCCCGCGCATCTCCGTGCTGTTTGCGCGGGGCGGAGCCCGCGCATCTCCGTGCTGTTTGCGCAGGGCGGAGCCCGCGCATCTCCATGCTATTTAGAGAATCTTGTTTGTCTTAGGGCTTCGTAGAGGGCGATGGATACGGAATTTGCGAGATTATGGCTACGGGCGTGTTCACCGGGCATCGGCAGCGTGAAAAGCCGTTCACGGTAGCGTTCGTAGAAGGGTGGCGGGAGGCCGTGGCCTTCGTTGCCGAAGATGAGCCAGTCGCCTTCTTCGAACGTGAAATCGTAGAGGCTTTTCATCGTTTTCGTGCTGCAGAACACCATGTGGTCGAGACTAGGATTGTTTTTTGTGAGAAACTCATCCCAATCTTCGTAAATGGAAAGGTTTAAATAGGGCCAGTAATCGAGGCCCGCGCGGCGGAGATGCGCTTCATCCAACAGGAAGCCAAGCGGCTTGATGAGATGGAGGGCGGCGTCTGTGCAGACGCAGAGCCGCCCGATGGTTCCCGTGTTCTGCGGGATTTCCGGCCGGACGAGCACGATGTTGTAGCAAGGCTTTTTGTTCGCGTCCATCGTCGGTCAGATCCGGTAGGATTTACGGAAGTTTTCGTCGTAGAGCAACTTGAGGAAGATGCCGCCGACGACGGAGCGGGCCTGGAAGCCGACCTTCTTGGCGTTGGTTGTTTCATACCAATCCGTCAGCGGAATGCGATCAGGGGTCTCTTGGAGGAATTTCATGACAGGGGCGAGAATGGCGGCGAAATCGTCATCATTGCGCGTCAGCGTGGCAGACCAGAGGATCCAGTCGATCTTCGTGTAGGTGCGGCGGTTGTCGAGCGGGAGGCCATATTCGCCCTGAATCTTGCGGTAGTGGGCGAGTTCGCGTTTGGCGACATCGTCGGAGAAGAGATTGAGACCGAGCAACTTATCCCATACGAGATTGTATTTCTGGCTCCATGTTCCAGGCTGGTCGAAGGCGAGGCGATATGCGCCGTTGTCATCAAGAGCGTCTTTCTGCCAACGGTTGGCGGCATCCTTCGCAACGGCGAGATATTTCTCTGCAATGTCGTTCTTGCCGAGAACTTTAGCGATCTGCGCATAGGCTCCGAGGCCCATGATGGCTTTGATGGAAAGATTCGTGTTGTGGGCGAGATGACCTGCAAAATCGTCCGTGCAGAGTTGGTTTTCCGGATCGTAGCCTTTGGCGAGCAGGTATTCCGCCCATTTCGTGAAGGTGTCCCAATATTTGGATGCGAATTCGACGTCGTTTTCGAATTTGACGAGCGCTCCTGCGAGAATGAGCATATTGCCGCTTTCTTCGACAGGCATCTGGTTCACTTCGTTCTTTTCGCCGCCGCCATAAACTTGTCCATTGGCCAGTGGATAGGTGCCGAGATCGTGCGGCGCGAAGCTGAACGGCCATCGTTTGAGTTCCGCGTAGTTGAGAATCGGAATCAGCATTCCTTTCAGAAGTGCGGGCTGGACAAGGAGATAGAGCGGCGCGGAGGGATACGTCACATCGACTGTGCAAATGCAACCGTTGGAGAAGTTCTCCTTCGAGAAGAAATAGGGCGTGCCATCCGTCGCGGCGACGAGTTTGTGGGCGGCGATGGATTGACGGTAGGCGATGGCGCAGAGGGCGGCGTAGTCCTTTCCGCCGACTTTTTCCGCGTCTCCAAGTAGCTTCTTGTCAAAGACTTCGCATTCGGCGGCGATCTGTGGAAGCTCTGCTTCCGCGGCGTTTAGCATGGCGGAGAAGGCGAGACCGTCGCGTCGCCAGTAGGCGACGAGTTTCTGGTTGAGATATTCGACGCTGAAGATATCGTCGTATGCGGCGATGACATGGAAGCTTTCGGCGGCGTTGGCGGCGAGTTTCAGCGTCGTGGCGGCCGCGGCGGCGATGATGCGCGGACGGCGATACGGATTGCAGGATTCGAGGCGGTCGTCCGCAGGAAGAACGCCATTGTCGCGGAATGCGTTGCGCATTTCATCACGGCCACCGAGAGCGGAGATGAACGATGTCGTTTTCGGGAGACCGAGATAGAAATAGCCCCATTCGATGCGGAGATTGTCACCTACTCGGCCAAGCATGTTCGGACGGGCGGATGTGAAGCCAAGCAGATTCATGGTGGCGATCTGGTAGCGGCCACCGAGCGTGGGATCCTGCGCGTCATTCACGCAGATCTCGCTGCCGAAATCAATATAGGCTTGGACATCATGGGGCTTGCCATCGCTGGAAGCGATGTTGTAGCAAAGATATGTGACAGGGCGTGAGAGAATGTCCAGTTTTTGTGGAAGGGCGGGCGTCAGGAAAGTGAGCGTCATTTTGACACCGTCCGCCTCGAACGTGTAGATGGTGCGGGTTGGGAGGACAGTGACGGATGTCTGCGGCAGTTTGTCGAATCCGCGCGGATTGCCGAGATAGCAGTATGGCTTGCCGTCGATGCGGATGATGCCGCAGATTTCGTGGTTGGCTCCAGTCCAATGCTTTGTCCACGAATCGTTTAGGTTGTCTGAGGGTGACCAGATGGAGAAATAGGGATCGTGGGCGATGAGCGGATAGGACGGATAGCGCATGATGAATTCCTTTTTTGTCAAAAACTAGAACCACTAATGGACACGGATGAACACGAATTGCCTCGCCGCCGTCGGCCTTGATGCTGATGATTTTTTAGTGAAAACGGCATTGAGGAACGCTGTTGATTTGGATGGCCTCCGGCGGCTCGGCGGTTTCGATGCGCTTCGCGTGGAGGTGCTTCGCGGAAAAAGACTATTTTACAATATGATTAATATAGCGTGGAATGGTGGAAAGGGAATAAAAAAGCCTGAAAGTTCGGAAACTTTCAGGCTTTTGGTGAAGAGAATTTCAATTAGATATTAATAGTCCCATGTGAGGTAGGGCTTGCAGTCGGCGTTGCTCCAGATGAATGGGAAGACGCTGACGGTGTTGCTGTAGTTGGGCGTCTTGTAGGGCTGGACATGGCCGTCCAAATGGAGGACATTGCACATTTGGTCATGGCGAACGGTGGGATAGCCCCAGCCTGTGTCCGTGAGCTTCGTATTGCTCGGCTGAAAACGCCAGAAGCCATAGGCCAAGGGATTGCCGCCGCTGTCATGGCCGTCCAAATCGCAGAACATGATTTTCTTGGTCGGCTCGGTCAGTTGCTGGGCCGGATAGGAAATTTGGCGTCCCATGATTCTCCAGTTGTTGCCGTATGAGCAGTTGTTGTTCCAGTTGGCATGCCTTGAGGCGGCAGGGCAGAAGAGAGCCTTGCTGTCCAGATAACCGCTGCTGGCGGAACTTGTGTTCTGTGTCCAGCCTTCGAGGGGGGCGTAGCAGGTTTGTGACATGACTTCGTTCCAGTAGGGATGCTGGAGGGAGGTTCCATTGGGCCATTTGTCGCCAGGAGCGCCGTTGTCTCCGGGCGGTGGATAACCTTGGTGATCGTTCATATACATGGCAAGACCAACACCGAGTTGCTTCATGTTGCTGATGCAACTGATGGCACGGGCCTTGCTGCGGGCTTTGGCAAGTGCGGGAAGGAGCATGGCGGCCAGAATCGCGATGATGGCGACGACGACCAGCAGCTCAATCAATGTGAAATGACGGGATCTCTTCATGAATGAATCTCCTTGGAACCTTGGATTCCACTATGGATATGCGGAATCAAATATTTGAATTTGTGTATTTTTTTGGGGGAAAATTTTGTATAAATTGAAGAAGTAAAGGCGTCTTGCTGATGTTTCTTCAAGCGAGTTAAAAACGGTCAACTTACTTGGAGCGCAGATAGTGAAGCGGGCAGGCGGCCAGAGAGCCGCAGCTTGTGATTCTCTGGAAACTCATGCTTTCCACGTGACCGTCCGCAAACGTGCTGTTGCACTTGGCTTCCACAAAGTGCACACGGTTTTCCTTCTTGGCGACAAACTGCCCCTGGACTTCGCTGAGACTCCAGGGATTGCCACCCGCCTGGATGTACAAGGGCGAGGCACCAGCGCCATCCGCGATGATCATCACGCCGGAAGGCAGCTTGATATCCGTCATGATATGGTTTGACGCACCGATGATCTGGCCAGCACCATCCGGATTCGCGCCAACAGACCAGTCGCCGAGCTGACCGTAGGAATAGCGTTTGGCTTTTGTGCCGTTCCATGTTTCATTATAGTAAACGAAACGTTTGGGATCGATGTCCGTCTTCCATGCCATCTTGTTGAGGCTCAACGGGCATTCATAGGTTTTGATGTCGCCGACATAGGTGTAGATCAAATCGCCCCAGTTGTATTTTTCGTTGTTCATCGTCATGCTCTGTGGCTGGATTCTTGAGCTATTGTCATCCACGTACATCAACGTCGCGGTGCTCAACTGTTTCAGATTAGCCGTGCAGTTGACGTTGAACGCCTTGTCTCGAGCCTTCGAAAGGGCGGGGAGGAGCATGGCGGCCAGAATCGCGATGATGGCGATGACGACCAGCAATTCAATCAAGGTAAACATTTTTTTCATAATAGTCCCCTTTTTCTTTTGAAATTTACATAAGAAAAAATGATAAATTACGTTCAATTTACCATGGGGGGGGTAAATGTCAAATCAAAATAATCGATTTGTATATATAATTTTCAACATGAATCGACACATGTAAATTTACATGTGTCGATATGAGAGGCATCCTCTTCACGGAGAGCATTTCGCGGACTGAATTGCGATGCGTTTCGCGACGGAGCAAAAAGAATATTGAAAGAAAAAATCAAATCAAAAAAGACGATATGAATCATTCCTTCTACTCATATCGACGCATAAAATGCATGCGTCGATATGAAGGACAGCAACCCCTGCATGGAGATCATTTCACTGCCTGTGTAGCGACTTTTTGGGCGATGGAACGCAGGAACTTGGCGTCTTCCGGCGTGACATCCTTCGGCTGCCAGGCGAGATCATCGATATTTTGTTTAAAGAAATAGACGTACCATGTGCAGCCGATGAGATATTCGCCGCGTGAATTGGCGTGGATGCCGTCGAAGGCGAACTTCCATTCCTGCGTCTTGGCGTCTTTCCGCCAATAATATCCTCTGATCAGGGCACCTTCGTCTTTCGGCAGATTGGGATGGACGGGATTCTTGTAGTCGAAATTCGGATCGGGGGAGACGTTTTTGACCGGCTGCTCCTGGAAGGCGGTCCAGAGGGCTTCTCCTGAGGGAATCATGGGTGCGTGGATTTTTTCAGAGAGCGCCTTGTAGGCGGCGCCGCTCTGTTCGTACATGAGCTGTGCGGAGAAATTGTTCTTCTTGGGACCGAAGAAGTTATGGTTGTCCGGACGGTAGGCCCATGTGCGATGAATGTAGATTTTCGCCTGCGGGGCGAGTTCTTTGATGAGCGCGACGATGTTGTCGGCATACGGCTGCCAGAGTTCGGGCTTATAGGATTGGTGGGAGACGGACTGGATGGTGACGACGTCCCATTTTTCGGCGGTGAGATAGTCACGGAGGCTCATGGGCTTGCCTTTGTAGCGGTAAGGTTTGTGGGCGGGATCGGTTTCGGATTTGAGATGTTCGTCCCAATGGCGTTTGAAGGAGCATCCGCCGATGGCGGCGTTGCCGAGTACGGCGGTGGCTTTGCCGTGTTGTTTGATGATTTCGCCGAGATAGCGGTGGGCGTTGACGGAGAAGGAGTTGCCGATGGAAAGGAGCTTTAGGGAGGTGACCGGTTCGTCCGCGAATGCGGCGATGCAGAAAATCACGATGAGAGTCAGAAGTTTTTTCATTTTGGTGCGCCTTGGTTTATATTAATAGAAGAGACAAAGGGACTAAAGGGACGAAAGGGACAGGGGTAAGGGAAAGAAGCCGCTGACGGCTTAGGGTATTAATATAGCACATGTTGGAGCCAAGATTATTTACAGACCGCGATTTATGGCGTCTTGTCATACCGCTGGCGTTGGAACAGATGCTGTTCTGCCTCGTCGGCTCCGTTGACACGATGATGATTTCGTCGTTGGGCGAAGCCTGCGTGTCCGGTGTGTCGCTGATCGATATGATGAACAATTTCCTCATCAATATATTCGCGGCGATTTCGACGGGCGGCGCGGTGGTGGCGTCGCAGTTTTTAGGGGCGAAGAACGAGAAGTCCGCACGGGATTCGGCGACGCAGCTGATCATCACGACATGTTTCATCGCGATTTGCATCATGGTGTTGACGGAATTTTTCAAACGGCAGATCATCGGCTTCTTGTTCGGTTCGATCAGTGATGACGTGATGGCGGCGAGCATGTCGTACTGCCGTGTGACGGCGCTGTCGTTTCCGCTGATCGCCGTCAATTGCTGTTGCGCGGCGCTGATGCGTTCCATGAACAAGACGAACCTGACGCTGATGAGCTCCGCGATGAGCAACGTCGTGAACGTGATCGGTAACTACCTATTAATATATGTATTCCGTTACGGCGTGGCGGGTGCGGCGGCGGCCACGTTGTTCGCGCGTTTTTCCGCAATGATGTTTCTGCTTTATCTGCTGACGAACCGAAAGTCGCCGATCTACATCACGCGGCATGGTTGGTTGTCACTGAACGGACGGCTGGTGCACAAAATTTTGTACATCGGCATTCCGAGCGGCATCGAAAACGGTGTGTTCCAATTTGGACGGTTGATCGTGGTTGGCGTGATTGCGAAATTCGGCACGTCGCAGATGACGGCGAACGCCGTGGCGAACAATCTGGATTATTTCGGCTGCATGGTCGGAAGCGCGTTCTGTCTGGCGTGCATCACGGTCATCGGGCAGAGTGTCGGAACAGGCAGTGAGGAGCAGGTGCGGTTCTATGTGCGGAAGATCATGAAGATGTCGTACATTGCGCACATGTCGTGGAACGTCTTGTTGTTCATCATCATGCCGTTCTGGCTGAACTACTACCACATGTCTTTGGAGACACGCCAGATGGCGTTTTGGCTCATCGTGATCCACAACGGCTTTGGCTTCTTCATGTGGCCGATGGCATTTGTCTTCCCGAACGTGCTGCGCGCCGCAAACGATGTGAAATTCACGATGGTGGCGTCCATTGCGTCGATGTTCATCTGGCGGATTGGCTTCAGCCATGTGCTGGGCATCGGTCTGGGCTGGGGCGCATATGGCGTATGGACGGCGATGGTCGTGGATTGGGTCTGCCGCATCATCTGCTTCAGTGTGCGGTATAGGCGTGGCAAGTGGGTGAAACTTGCGCATTTAACCGCCTGACGGCGGATAAATGCGCAAGTGCTTATGGGCTTATGGCCTATGGCTTATGGCCAATGGCCAATGGCTTATGGCCAATGGCTTATGGCTTAGTGATGCTCCGTGCGGGCGATGACCATTTCCTGCCAATCGCGATTGAGCGTCGTGAAACGGGCGGACCAGCCGGAGATGCGGACGGATAGGTTGGCGTAGTTTTCCGGATGAGCCTGCGCGTCGCGCAGGATTTTCGCATCCGCGACATCGACTTGCAGATAACTGCCGCCATTCGCCACAAATGTTTTCAAAAGGGCGACGAGCGCCTGAAGGCCGTTTTCGCCTTCAATGGCGGATGGATGGATTTTGATGTCCAGCGGCGTACCGTTGCTCAACGATGGGTAGTCGTTCTTGCAGAAGGAGTTAATGACAGCCGTCGGACCATGTTTCTCCGTGCCGGGCGTTGCGGAAAAATTCGGTGCGAGGAGAACGCCTTTGTGTGTTCCAAAAGCCGTTGCGAGACGTTTCGGAGCGTATTCGAGTTCGCGTCCAAACGTGCTGATGCCGACGGGACGCAGGACGCCCGCGACGTCATGCTTGCAGGAGGCGATTTTGACATAGAGGTCGAAAACACGTTTCGCCATGGCGTCCGCCGTCGCGTCGTCATTGCCGTAATAGACGATGGATGAGGCGATTGAGCGGCGGAGCTCTTCGGCGTTCTGCCAGTCGTCGAGCATATGGCGGCGGAGTTCGTCCAACGTGAGCGTATGCGTCTTGAAGACGAAATGATCGATGGCGAGCAGGCTGTTCGCGACGTCTGGCAGACCGCCTGCGTGGGTTGCGAAAATCGTGAATTTTGCGCCGCGCCGTGTGTAGGGGCGGGCCTTGGCGATGCAGTCGTCCACGAGCAGCGACAAGGCGAGCGCGGGATTGTTCGGATCGTTCATGTAATTGGGCATCCAGCCATTTACGTTATCGACATGCGTCTGGAGTTTTTGTCCCCATGCGTCCATAAGTTGTTCGATGGACGTGAACTGCGGCCATTTCGAGGCGTCTGCGCGTTCTTCGGGGGAGGCCCCGAAAAGGGCGTCTTGGAAGAGTTGGAGCGAATCGAACGGGCCGTAGCCGAAGGCGGATTTGCCGCCGATGATCGTCTCCCAGCAGCCGTCGTTCGTGAAGGCGTAGGCATGGCCGCCGTAGCCGAAATTCTGCAACGCCTTGAGGACGATGTCTTCATTGTAAATGGAGACGATGCCGCCGCCGTGGCGTTGGACGCGGGCGATTTGGCGGTACATTTCCTCCGACGTGCGGCTGTTGACGCGAACGGCGATGGGATAATCCGCAATATGCAGTTCTTCAACGACTTCGAGAATCAGCATGGCGACCGTTGTGTCGATGTCGCGAACGCCGTTGTCATCGACGCCTGCAAGAATGACATTTTGATAGTGCTGCGCGTCTCCGGAGCCG
The DNA here is from genome assembly GCA_017554445.1 of Victivallales bacterium. Lineage (GTDB taxonomy): Bacteria > Verrucomicrobiota > Lentisphaeria > Oligosphaerales > Oligosphaeraceae > UBA1407. Next base: position 23,252 of record JAFZIJ010000091.1, on the reverse strand, counting down.
CGTTGTACGCCTTTCCATTCGGCGCCTTTGATCCAGAAATGGGCCAGAAGCTCGCGGGCTTCGTCAAGCGTTATCCGTTTGGCCTCCAAGTCGTTGAGAAGATATGGCGTCCACAATTGGTCGATACGGCCGAGCCCGGACCAATTGCCGCAGAGGCGTTGGAATTCGAAATGGAACCAGAAAGACTGGAGGGCTTCGTAGAACGTTTTCGGCGGATTTTCGGGGACGTTTTTCAGCAAGGCGATCAGCGTGTCCGCATACGGGCCGCTGCCGGGCAGGGCGGCGAGAAGGCGGTCCCGCCAGATGCGCATGGAATCGATGACGGAAAAAAGTGAATTGAGAAAGTCTTTGTCTTCGTCTGTACGGTCGGGCTGTCCGAGCGAGACGAGAATCTCCTGCTGAAGTCCCTTAAGACCGACGGTGACGGCTTTTACGAAATTGATCGTCGTATGGCTGATGCCTGGAAAACGATGGCCTGGGCAGCGATGGGCGGGGCCTTCCAAATAGGTCGCCGCGCCGACGAGACGTTCTTCCGGCAGGATGCGGAGCGGGGCGTTTTCGACGATCAGACGGATATTCTGCGCAAACAGTTGATTCAGCGTCGGGGCGGATTCAGGAACCGTAAAGTTGGCGTCAATCAACGTGTTTTTGATTTCTTCCGTGTTCAGATAGCGGTCCGCCAAGGCGTGCGTTTTGTCTGAAAGGCGATGCGGAATATCGTAATTAAGGTAATGGAGACTCATGGCATGTTTGTTTTTTTAACGCAGAGACACAAAGACACAGAGGTTTTTAACACAGAGGCGCAGAGGCACAGACTATTTTAACACAGAGGCGCAGAGGCGCAGAGTATTTTAACACAGAGGCGCAGAGGCGCAGAGTATTTTAACACAGAGGCTCAGAGGCGCAGAGTATTTTAACACAGAGGCGCAGAGACACAGAGTATTTTTAACACAGAGGCGCAGAGGGCTGATTTACAAGTATATGCGGCTGTTGTACTTCATGGGAAGGCCTTCGCCGTAGAGATGGGAGAGATCGGAATGGCAGAGGCAGTAGGGGGCTGTGTAGCCGCTGTCGTAGTTGCGGAACTCGAAGATGGTGACGGCGGAGTGCGCGAGATCAAACGTCCCCCATGCCTGCGGCGTCGGAATATGGAACATGTGTGAGAGCCAGATGACGCCGAAGCCTGCATGGGCGAAGAGGGCGATGCGCTCTTCATTGGGTGTGACGATGCGATAGCGGGCGCCTTCGCGTTCGTAACCGAGGCGGCGGAAGAAGTCGTCCGATGCATCGACGATTCGCTGATAGCCTGCACGGGCGTTGACATCTTTGAAGAATTCGTCATCCATCCAATTATAGCCGAGAGAGAGCATGTGCGGCGTCATGAATTCATGGTTGGGACGTGCGCAGATCCAGCGGCGTTTACCATCTGCCCAAACGGAGGAGAAATCGTTCCATGCATGGACTTCGCTCGTCCAGTCTTCGACTTGCGCTTCAAGCCGCATGATGTCGCAAGTTGGCTGGGCCGTTTGCCTTGCGCGGACGCACGGCGACGAAAAGACACGGTCGATACCGTGGCGGCAGAGACGTTTGGCGACGGCTTTGGCTTGGAGATGGCCGAGTTCTGTGAGTGCGTCGGGGGAGTAGGTGGGATGGCCGTGGCGAATGAAGAATAGAAGCATAATGGCTAATGGCTAATGGCTAATGGCTAATGGCTAATGGCTAATGGCTAATGGGTTATGGCTAATGGGTTATGTTGGAATTTTGACGATTTTAACTTTGCTGATACGATGCTGTTCTGTTTGCAGGACGGTGAGTTTCAGCGGCGGCGACTTGAAGAATTCGCCGGCGTTCGGGATATGGCCGGCAAGTTTGAGAACGAGGCCTGCGACGGTTTCGAAGCCTTCGTTGTCGATTTCGATGTCGAAGAAATCTTCGATTTCGCGGATGGCGGTTTTGCCGTCGCAGATCATTTCGTTCGGCGATTTGTGGACGGGCTTCTCGTCTTCCTCGCCGTAGTCCTGAATAGATCCAATGATTTGCGTTGCAAGATCTTCAATCGTGACGAGACCGATCATGCCTCCGTATTCATCAACGATGACAGCCATGGGGACGGCATGTTTCCGAAGCTCGGCGAGCATCTGGTTGATGGGCTTCGTTTCGGGGACGAACAGAATGGTCTTGTCGATAAAAGGGCGGATGGGGTGCTTTCTGAAGGCTTCCGCGTCAAGATTGCGTTGCTTCTCGATTTTGATAAGACGGCGCAACTCAATGACACCGATGATGTTGTCAACACGGTCGTCATAGACTGGGAAACGGGAGTATCCTGTTTCCATGGTCATTTTTTCGACATCGCCGACTGAGGCGTCGGCGGGAAGCGAACAGACATCGACGAGCGGCGTCATGGCGTTGGCGACAGGCTTTTCATCCAGTTCCACAACCATTTGAAGCATATCTGCGGAGTTTTTGGGGACAAGTTCCTGTTCGGCGGCGAGTTCCGCAATCGTCTCCAGATCTTCGCGCGTGACGTTGTTCGACTTGTCTTCATGCGACGGCGAAAGGCCGAGCATGGACTGGACACGATTGGACAACCATGTCAATGTCACGACAAGAGGCGTCAATATGATATTGAAGAACTGCAACAACCGCGCGGCTCGAAGGGAAAAGGCCTCCGACTGTCTGCGCGCGATGGATTTTGGCAGTATCTCGCCGAATACCAAGATGATAGGCGTCAGGATGATGGCGGAGACGGTTTCATGCCAGCTGGCGGGGAGGTTCGGCAGTAGGAATGGAATCAAATGGTGCTGGATGACGACGCCCGCAATCGTTACAAGACTGATGTGGACGAGATTCGTGCCGGTCAGGACGGTCGATAGGAAACGGTCGAAATTCGTGATGAACCATTTGACGATCGTGGCGTTCTTGTCCTGCTTTTCCACTTTTTCGTCAATGGCCAGGCGGTTGACGGATGTGACGGCGGTTTCCGTGCCCGAAAAGAAGCCGACGAGCGCGAGCAGGAGGACAAGTAAGATAATGTAGGCGAGCAGGATAGGTGATATCATGGCTGCCCTCCATGAACGGTCTTGTTCTCTTTCTTGGGGATGGGAATGATGGAGACGCGGTCGATGAGCTTCTTGTTGGTGGGATTCAGGCTGATGACGATGAAGCGATGGTTGCCGATGTCAACGTGTTCGTTACGCATGGGAACATGACCGAGCCCTTCGACGAGCAGGCCGCCAATCGTATCGGACTCCATGTCGCCAAAGTCTTCTCCCAACGCTTCTTCCACAAGCCGCCGTCTGGTCAGGCCGTTGACGACGCATGCGCCTTCGGGGCTCAGTTCGATTTTGGTGGTATCTTTACCGGTGGCTGAAAAACGGCCGATGATTTCGTCCAGAATGGAATTGATCGTGAGGATGCCGAGCGTTTCGCCGAATTCGCCGACGACGACGTTGAAGCGTTGCGGCCTCTGTCTCATCTGATCCAACACCTTGGAAATCTTGAGGGTAGGGGGGATGAAATCAATGGGATAGATTGGCAGGTCCTCCGTGGCGTTGGCGCTTTCAAGCTGCTCGCGGAAGTCCGCAAGCGTCTTGTCAGAATTTGGATGATTGATCCATTTGGGATAGTCCGTGAAAATGGCGACGCTCCAAATGTCGTCCAGATCTTCATGGTAGATGGGAATGGTGCCATGGGAGGAATTCTTGATGATCGTGAAGGCCTCTCCGAGCGTGAGCGAATCGTCAATGGCTTCGATAATGGTTCGTGGAACCATGATTTCCGCTGCTGTTATGTCGTTGAATTTGAATATTCTAGTGAGGAGATCGCGGGCTGGTTGCGAGGCGGATCCGTTTTCGACGGAAGCCGTCAGCGTCGCATCGACTTCCGCCTGCGTGAGCATGTCCCAATGAGAGTCACGCGGGATGAAAAGGCACCATTGGATGGCGTTGACGACGCATTGGAAAATCCACAGGATGGGGCGCATGATGCGTCCCGCGATGTTTAGCGGCCACGCCGCGAAGCGTGAGATGGCGATGGCTTGCCGATGCGCCACGCTCTTGGGCGTCAGTTCGCCGAAGACCATGATAAGCGGAGTGACGATGACAACATTGAGCAGAATAGCTGCTACTTCTTGCGTATGATGATCTTGCACGGCCTGTCCGTTGACGGCTTGCATGATCAGCGTGGCGATTCGATTCGTGAGAATGGCGCACAGCAACGTCAGCAATGTGTTGACGAACATGTTGCCGACCAGAATCGTCGCGATGAGATGCTGCTGATCTTTAAGTAGCCTAAAGACAAGTGGTTCAGCTCCTTCGCCGTGTTCCATCCGCTTGATTTGCGGTTTGGACAACGACATCATGGCTGTTTCCGAGCCGGAGAAGAAGGCGGAAAAGCACAGCAGGATGGCGATGAAAAATAATATGGGCAGGATGTCTAGCATTCGTTGGCTGGATATACCTTAAAGATAAAAATAATTCAATGAAAATATACATAATATTGGGGGTGAAATCAAGTTTTCTGTTTGCCGTGGATGAAAAAAGGTGGTATGGATATTCCAGAAAAACAGAAATCATCGTCGGGATAGCTTGTAATCCAATGCCATTCATTTACGTTAACTATTCCTCATGTAGAAAACAGAAACATCAATGAATATGGCTGAAGCGAATACAGAAAAAAGGAAACTTGACAAACGGCGTCTGATTGCGTACTGGGGGGCCGGAGTGGCCGTTGTTTTGCTGGATCAAATTACGAAAATCGTTGTGGATTGGCACTTCCCTTTGAATTACAACCAGCCAGTCATTCCAAGCGTCTTCGATTTGGTGCATGTGCGGAACTACGGCGCGGCATGGGGCATGTTCGCGGGGCGGACATGGCTGTTGGGCGTCGTGTCGCTTGTGGCATTGGTGCTGCTGGTGGCGAACTTTCGTCGGATGTCAGAGGGGAACGTGTTCAATGAATGGATCTTAAGCATTATCGGCGGTGGTATCGCCGGCAACATGATCGATAGATTTTTGCGCGGCTCCGTCGTTGATTTTCTGGACTTCCACTGGAAGGAGGTCTATCATTATCCGTCGTTCAATGTCGCGGATATGGCGATATCCGTTGGCGTTTGCCTGTACATCGCATATGCGTTTTTCGGGAAGAAGAAAGACAGTGCGGCGGAGGACGCGTCGAAATGAACGATGTCCGTTGCGTAGCGGTTCTCGGGCCGACATGTTGCTGGAAAAGCGAAGTCGGCCTGCGGCTGGCGGAAGCCTGCGGCGGCGAAATCGTGTCCTGCGATTCCATGCAGATCTACCGTGGCTTGCCGATCGGTACGGCACAGCCGTCTGCGGCGGATTTGGCCCGTGCTCCGCATCATCTGATTGCGGAACTGGACATCCACGAACCATATGATGCGAATCGTTTCGTGCAACGCGCAAAATGTGTGTTGAACGATGTTTACGCCAGAGGCAAGATGGCGTTTCTCGTCGGGGGGACGGGACTGTATGCGAGGTCGTTGATCTACGGATTCGAGCTGTTGCCGGCGGATCCAGCCGTCTTCAAGGCTCTTGAAGCGGAGTTGGCGATGGACGGCGGACGCGAAAGGTTGATGGAACGTCTTGCGGCGTATGGAGATATGATACCGGAAGACGTCCGTCTGAATCCGCGCCGTCTGTTGCGGGCATGCGAAGTCCTGTCGTTGACGGGAAAGCCGCCGTGGGTGCAGGCGAAGAAATTCGACAAGCCGGATCCGTCCTATCGTCAGTATTGTCTGATTCCCGTGCTGTCGATGCTGAAGGAACGGATACGCCGCCGGACGGCGTTGATGTTGGAACGTGGTTGGCTGGAGGAGGCCGATTGGGCGGATCGCAACGGCCTTTTGCAGACGCCAACGGCGCGACAGGCGTTGGGATATGCGGAAGTCATCGACTATCTGCGGCATGGCCTGAAAGGCGGCCTGCCTGCATTGTGTGAGCTTCTGACGAACCGTACAACGCAGTACGCACGGCGGCAGCTGACGTGGTTCAAACATCAGCATCCAGGAGCGCAACTGATTGAAATCGAACGGGAAGAAGGAGCCGTTGAGAAAATATTGGAAATAATACACAATTAATTGGATAATCTAGATGTACTGGAAGTTCTGGTGATGGAACGAATCCAGAATATCCAGAATATCCAGAATATCCAGAAAAAAACATGAATACGATTGACAAAGTAAAATTGGCGAAAGAGGCGTCCATTCAATTGGCGGCCTGCGGGACTGAGTTGAAGAATCGCGCGTTGGAGGCGATAGCGACGGCATTGCGTGCGGAAGCGGCGGCGATTCTGGCGGCGAACAAGGCGGATTTGGCGGCCGCGGAGGCGGCCGGTCTGACAGGACCCTTGCTCAAACGGTTGGCGTTCAATGAAAAGAAGCTCGAAGATGTCGTTGAAGGCGTCGAAAGCCTGCTGAAATTGGAGGATCCTGTCGGTAAGAAGTTGAGCTGCACGGAATTGGACGAAGGGCTCATTCTGACGAAAGTCAGTTGCCCGATTGGTGTCATCGGCGTCATTTTTGAATCTCGTCCGGATGCGTTGGTGCAGATTTCGACGTTGTGTTTGAAGAGCGGCAACGCAGCCGTTTTGAAAGGCGGCAGCGAGGCATTGAATACGAATCGCGAATTGGCGCGAGTTATTGCTGCCGCAACCGCGAAGGCGGGCATTCCCGCAAATTGGCTGCAGCTGCTGGAAACGCGCGCTGACGTCAATGAAATGCTTGCATTGGACGACTACATCGATTTGATCATCCCCCGTGGTTCGAATGCGTTTGTAAAATACATCATGACTCACACAAACATCGCCGTGATGGGCCACGCTGAAGGGCTGTGCCATGTGTATGTCGATGCGGCGGCGGATGTTGCGATTGCACGGAAGGTCGTGGTCGATTCGAAGACGCAGTACGTCTCCGTCTGCAACGCGGCGGAGACGCTGCTTGTCCACGAGAAAATCGCGCCATCGCTTTTGCCGTTGCTGGCGAACGACTTGCGTGAAAAGAACGTCAAGTTGCTCGGTTGCGAAAAGACGCGGGCAATCGTCGATATGGAGCCTGCGACGGAGGCGGATTGGGACACGGAATATCTGGATTACATTTTGTCCATCAAGATTGTCGGCGACGAAGACGAGGCGATCGCGCATATCAACAAGCATGGGTCTGGTCATACGGATGTGATTGTGACGCAGGATGATGCGGCGGCGCAGAAATTCATGTCGCTCGTCGATTCGGCGGATGTCTTCTGGAATTGCAGCAGCCGTTTCGCGGACGGATTCCGCTTCGGTCTCGGTGCGGAGGTCGGCATCAGCACGAACAAGATCCATGCCCGCGGACCTGTTGGGCTGGAAGGACTTGTCATCTACAAATGGTTGCTGAAGGGCAACGGCCACATTGTGGCGGATTATGCGGAAGGTCGGAAGCATTTTACGCATCGTCCTTTGGGCGATGCGTAAAGGCTTATGGCTCATGGCTTATGGCTTATGGGCTATGGGAGAATAGAGAAGCCAAAATTATGGCTTTGATACAGCGCAAGTTATTTGTTTTTTTCTGGGATATCTGGGATATCTGGGATATCTGGGATGGACATTTGAGATTCAGATATCCCAGATATCCCACTGGATTATGATAAAGAGAATTCATTAAAGGCTAAAACTGTAATTTGTTGCTAATGTGATATATATGCCTTTTTATGGATGCATTTTTACTCTTTTTTGTAAAAATGAGTATTTTTATAAATTATTCATATAAAACAAATTAAATTTAAATATGCCTAAAAAGTCATTGTGATTTGATATGACTTATTATGATTTATTATGATAATATAAGAATAATGTTGCAATAGATGAAAAGGATGGTATAATATGGTATAAAAGACAAAAATAGAATATGACGGCAGAATGGAAAATAGATGTGATGGAACGTCGGGAAGCATTGATTGTGTTGAATATGCTAGGGGGGATCGGCCCTGTGCGTAAGCAACTGCTGGAGGAGGAGTTCGGCAAGGTGGAGAATGCATTGACGGCAGGGCGCGTCCGTCTGGAGCGGATTCCGGGCATCGGCGCGAAGTGGGCGGAGGTCATCAGCCAGTGGGAGAGCCGTTGCGATTTAGCGGCGGAGCTGAAACGTGTCGCGCGGGCGGGAGCGGAGATTCTGACGGAAGACGATGACGACTATCCGCCGCTTCTGCGAGAAATCCATGATCCACCCATCTGTTTATATATATATGGTAGTAGGAAGGCGTTGAAGGAGAGCCGTGGGGCCATTGCGGTCGTCGGTTCCCGCCATACGACCGCCTATGGCGTAAGGATGGCTGATGCGTTGTCGAGTGCGGCAGGCTATGCGGGATGGCCTGTTGTTTCGGGGCTGGCCCGCGGCATCGACACGGTCGCTCATGAAGCGACGCTACGTGCAAAAGGCGTGACGGTGGCGGTTGTCGGCAGCGGGTTGGCGTCGCTTTATCCGCAGGAGAACATCGGTCTGGCCAAACGGATTGCGGAAAACGGTGGTGCGGTCATCACGGAGTTTCCTATGCTGTTTCCGCCGGACCGACGTGCATTTCCAATGCGGAACCGCATCATTTCCGGCATGTCGCAGGGAACGGTCGTGGTGGAGGCAGGGCTGCAGAGCGGCAGTCTCATCACGGCAAACTGCGCGTTGGAGCAGGATCGATTGGTTTTCGCCGTGCCCGGTCCGGCGGACGTCCCGCAGTCGCGTGGATGCCATGCGTTGATAAAAGATGGAGCAAAGCTGGTGGAAAGTTTTGCGGACATCGCGGAGGAGTTTGTCCTCCTTCCAGGGCTTGGAAGAAAGGCAAAAGTTGAAAAAACTGATGAGAAAAATGCAAAAAGTCGTCCTGTTGAGTTGCAATTACACGGGTTAGAGTTGAAATTATGGGCTTTACTTAACGACGGAGAGCGTTATATTGATGATATGATTGCGGAAATGGATGAAGACGCGTCAAGCGTTCTAGCCTCGCTGCTGAGTCTTGAGATGAAGCATCTGGTGAAGCAGCTGCCCGGCAAGCGGGTAGTGCGGGTCTGATGGTCATTGCCGCATACAAGTAGATGAAGGATAAGAACATGAGCAAGACATTGGTAGTTGTTGAATCGCCTGCGAAGGCCCGTACGATCGGGCGTTTTCTTGGCAATGAGATACAAGTCCAGGCCTCCATGGGGCATGTGCGGGATCTGCCGCAGCATTCCCTGGGCGTTGACATCGAGCATGATTTCGAGCCGCAATACGAACTGACGGCGAATGGCAAGAAGGTCGTGAAGTCGTTGCGGCAGGCGGCGGCATCGGCGGATCAGATCTATCTGGCAACAGACCCTGACCGCGAAGGAGAGGCGATCGCGTGGCATCTGCAGGAGATTCTGCGGACGGCGGGCCATGGTCAGTTCCATCGTATCACGTTCCATGAAATTACGCGGAACGCGATTGAGCGTTCCTTCAAGGAGCCCGGACAAATTGCGATGGATCTTGTTGCCGCGCAACAAGCTCGGCGTGTTTTGGACCGTCTGGTTGGCTATCAGGTGAGTCCGTTGCTGTGGCGCAGCATCAAGAAAGGGACGAGCGCGGGGCGCGTTCAATCCGTCGCGCTTCGTCTCGTGGTGGAGCGTGAACGCGAAATCCAGGCCTTCCAGCCGGAAGAATACTGGAATCTCGATGCGTTGTTCACTTGCCCGGATCTTGACGGCACGCAGGTTCGCACACGCCTGTTCCGTTTGAACAATGAAAAAGCCGTTGTCGCGAATGCACGTCAGGCGGAAGTGCTTGCGGATGCGTTGGAAAGCGCAGGCGTGACTCATCGCGTGACGAAAGTGACGGAGACACCGCGCCGTCAGGCCGCTCCTCCTCCGTTCATTACCAGTACGTTGCAGCAGGCCTGCGGCAGCGCGTTGAAATTGGGGGCCAGCCAGACGATGCGCATCGCGCAGGAGCTGTATGAAGGTATCGAACTCGGCAACGGTTCCGTCGGTCTTATTACCTATATGAGAACGGATTTCGTGAACGTCGCGAAGGAAGCCCAAGACCAGGCGCGCGAATACATCGCCGCGAACTATGGCCAGGAATACGTTCCTGAACGGCCGAATATCTACCGTAGCCGCAAGAGTGCACAGGAGGCCCATGAGGCCATCCGCCCGACGGATGTGACGCGGACGCCGGATTCCGTGTCCGCCTATCTGACAGGGCCGCAGTTGCGCGTCTATCGCATCATCTGGAACCGTTTCATGGCGAGCCAGATGTCGGCCGCACGCCAGATCGACCATGCGGTGGAAATCGAGAGCCGTGGCGGCGATTTGACATCGCTGCAATTCCCGCCAGACGACAAGAAGGCCCCGAAGGGAATGGTCTGCACATTTCGCGCGGCCGCCCGCGAGACGGTCTTCCAGGGCTACTTGAAAGTCTATAACATCAAGGAAGTCGGCGAAGAGGAGAACGCGGAGGATTCGACGCATCCGTTGCCGCATTTGCAGGAAGGCATGAAGTGCGATCTGAAGGATCTGATCAAAGAGCAGTGTTTCACGACGCCGCCGAGCCGCTATTCTGAGGCCAGCCTTGTCAAGGCATTGGAACTGAACGGAGTAGGCCGTCCTTCCACGTTTGCGACGACCGTCAATATGATTCAGGAGCGTGAATATGTCACGAAGGATAAGAGCAGTCTGACGCCGACGCAGCTTGGCTTCCAAGTGAACGACTTCCTAGTCGAGCAGATGCCGGATTTGTTCGATATCGGTTTCACCTCCCAGATGGAAGAGGAGCTGGACCAAGTGGAGGAAGGCGATCTGAACTGGGTCGTAATGCTGAAGGATTTCTATGAGAAGTTCCAGAAGTGGCTGGGCGCGAGGAAGAACGCGTCGTTCCGCCTGACAGCGGATGATGCCGCCGAGCTGCTGAAGCTGTTCAAGCCAGATTTTGAGTTCGACGCTCCTGTGCTTCGTGGTGGAAAGAAATACGACGATGCCAAATTCAAGGAGAGTTTGGAAGCGCAGTTGGAGAAGGGGAAGGATCTGACGGAACGCCAATCCAACGCCCTTTTGAACATGTGCGCGCGTTATGTGAACCGCCTGCCTGCAGTTCAGAAGTGGCTTGACGACAAGGGGTTCGGCGAAATGGTGACCAATATCGCTAAGGAAGCCGAAGACGAGGCTGCGCAGCCGCCGATGGAAGTCAGCCCCGCTTTGCAGAAGCTGTTCGACGCGATGTCCAGTTTGGAATGGGAGCCGCCCGTCCGTCGCGGTAGCCGCACCTATGATGACGGCAAGTTCTTCAAGTCGTTGAAGAAACAGGCTGAACAAGGTAAAATGCTGTCGGATAGCCAGATGGCCGCCTTGCTGAAAATCGCCTCCCGCTATGCGGCGAAGATCGAAAACTATACGGATCTGGTGACGGCGTTGGGCGCGACGATTGCGCCCACGATGGCGAGTACGGGCGAAGCGACCGTCGGTATGGTGGAGGATAAGAACGCGACGAAGGCGAAGATCGCTGTCGCGCCGCCGTCGGCCGAGGCGATTGCGAAGATTGAGCGGTTGTTCGACATGATGAACGAGATCGAAGAGTGGCGTCAGCCGACGCCGCATTCGGGCCGTCGTGCATTCGACGACAAGGAGTTCGCGATGTCGCTCCAGAAGCAGTATCAGCAGAAAGGCAATTTGAGCGACCGCCAGTTGAGCGCCTTGAAACGGATGCTCCAGAAGTACGAAAACCAGATTCCGGACTTCAAGAATCGCGCGAAGGCGGCTGGCATCGGCGAAGCCGCGCCGCCACCGGAAATGCTGGAAGAGCGCTGCCCGGAATGTGGCGCGCCGTTAGTGAAACGCATGGGCCGCGGACGTCCGTTCATCGGTTGCTCCGCCTTCCCGAAGTGCCGCTATATCAAGCCGCGCAATAAGGAGTAAATTGGGAGGGTCACGCTCCCGCGTGACCGATGGTTAGAGTGGTTAGTGGTTAGATGGAATTTGAACCGTGTAGCGGTGGCAGGAGCCCGGCCGTGGGTGAAGTGAACGCTTATGGCGCGAACGTAACCCACGGTATTTTGTGGAGTTGGACATGAGTTTTTGCGAAGTCGGAATCGTGATGTTGGCGCATAACGGCGTTGATTTCACACGATATGCCTTGGAGGGGATTCTTTCGGCGGAGACGCTGCCGCGGGAGATGTTTCTCGTCGATAATTGTTCGGATGACGCGACGCCGCAGTTGATTACGGAATACGCGCCGCGTTTCCGCAACGCGGGAATCGCGTTCACGACATGGCGCAACAACGAAAACAAAGGCTGTTCGTTGGCGCGGAACGAAGCATGGGAAAAAGTCAAGAGCCAATATACGGTGTTTCTCGACAATGACTGTGTCGTCTGCTCGAAGGATTGGCTGAAACGCTTCATTGATGAATTTGCGGCGCATCCGCAGCTTGGCGTCATCGGCCCGAAAATCATCTATCCGTATCTGCCGCACAAGATTCAATGCGCGGGTGTGAGCATCAGCCGTCTGGGCCGCGTCGCCTTCCGCGGCCGTGGCGCCGACCGTGACGATCCGCGCTATCAGAGTTACTGGAACACGTGGTCGCTCATTAGCGCCTGCTGGATGATGCGGACGGATCTGCGTGAATCGGTCGGATATCTGGACGAATTGTTCCATCCCGTTCAGTATGAAGATCTTGATTTATGTGTTCGTGCACGGTTGAAAGGTTTTGACGTCGCCTATACGCCGAATGTCGAAATGTATCATTTCGAAGGGATTACGACGGCATCTTTCGGCGCGGAGGAATACAAGACGAACATCGCCCGCAATTCGCTGAAATTCCGCGAACGCTACCACAATTTGTTCAAGACATTTGATCCGGCGGATGAACTGCCAGCAGACGAATACCGCTGGCTCCGCCATGCGGAGCTTGGCCTGCGCATGGAACTGGATCTGACGCAGAAATAATTATTGCTGTAGCCGCCTGCAGAACAAGGCTGGCGTGTCATGGTTTGAGGCAGCCAATAGGAACGACTAAAATTCCATCTGGACGCTTCATTGCATAAGGGCAAGTACCGGAAACGACCATGAGAAACACGGGTGAACCTGTCTTGGCTTCGTCGATTTTCTCCTTCAGTTTCAACAGGTTGGTCGCAGCTTCATCAATCTGACCAACGCCAAGCTTCACTTCAGCAGCCCCCCAGCGCCCGTCAGCCAGACGGATGATTAGGTCGGCTTCCAGACCGGATTTGTCACGATAATGATAGACATCGCCGTCCAACGGCTGCGCATAGACACGCAGATCGCGCGTCACAAGAGATTCGAAAAGAAAACCACAGGTCTTCAAATCATCTATCAGGGCCGTTGGTTTGACGCGCAGGGCGGCTGTGGCAATTGACGGATCTGCAAACTGACGTTTAGCGGCAGTGCGGATGACGGTCTTGCTACGCAGGGAGGGGCCCCAAGCGGGAACATTTTCAATGGCGAAAATCCGCTCTAGGGCTGTAAGATACTGGGCAATCGTCTTTTCGACTACTGTGAAGTCATTGGAAAGGATGTCATCCATCAATGTCTGCTGTGTCGCCAACGTGGAAATATTTCGTGCGAGCGACTTCAACAACAGAGAAACACGTGTGGGATTCTTCTCCACGCCATCCACCCGATGGATGTCCTCTTCCACGACGGCGTTCACATATTCGACGGCTTGCTGCAACTGTACCCTTTCATTTTTTGCTGTTACAGCCACCGGCCATCCGCCACGGCAGATGAGAAACGCGAGTTTGTCCAATGTCAAATCACATGAGCCGTCAATGTCATCTTGTCCGTCGAAGATACTTTTCAGAGAAACTGCTCCGTTGGAATCTTCTGATTCCCAAAGTGTCATTGGACGCATGCGAAGCCTTGCAATCCGGCCAGTTCCAGTATGTCGGACAGGGGCCTCCTGCTTGTCTGGTCTGGGCGTTGCGGAACCAGTCAGAATGAAATGACCGAAACCGCCATGCTGATCAATATGCAACCGTACTCCGTTCCATAGTTGTGGGGCATCCTGCCATTCGTCGATCAAACGTGGTTGAGGGCCTTCCAATAATTTGGAAGGCTGGGTTTTCAACATCATGGCATATGCTTCCGCTCGGTCTGGATCTTGCATTCGGATGATACTGGCCGCCTGTTGTTCCGCCAAACAAGTCTTGCCGCACCATTTAGGGCCTTCAACTAGAACGGCTCCAGAGCATTCGAGCTTGAAGCGCAGGATGTCATCGCCAATACGGGGCAGATATTTTTGCATAATCGCTTCTCCTTTTTTATGAAGAATTAATTTAAAATCACTCCATAGAATATCAAGGTTTTATTCGCGATTTTTTATGGCTTTTTTGCCTCATTTTTTTGCAACTTTTTATCTTGATCCTTTGAAGGTGTCTGTTAATTTTGTAATTAATTTGTAATAAGTAAAATAAGAATTTTAACACCGTAGTTTTGCAGGTTTATACTACCATAAATGGCAGAGTTCTACTACCACAAACGGCAGAGTTCCACTACCACAAACGGCAGAGTTCCACTACCACAAACGGCAGAGTTTTACTACCACAAACGGCAGAGTTCCACTACCACAAACGGCAGAGTTTTACTACCACAAACGGCAGAGTTCCACTACCACAAATGGCAGAGTTTTACTACCACAAATGGCAGAGTTTTACTACCACAAATAGCAGGAAGATCAAAGGCGTAGGGGGCGTTCCGCCGCGTCGTAGAGCATGGCGATGAGACGGCCGGAGGCGGAGGCGTTGGGGCTCCATGGGAGATACCATGGATTCGTCTCCATATAGCGTTCGCAGGGGTAGTTTTCCGACGTGCAAGTGAAACGGAGGAACGCCTCCAAAGTCTGTTTCGCAAGATCATCCCTTCCTGCGCGCCGCCAACCGAAATACCATTGGTTTTCCACGAGGCCGACATACCATGTATCGCCTCCTTTGCGTGAATAGAGGCCGCTTTCGCTGGCGATGCCGCGGCGAAGCATGCCCCGGCGGATGCGGATCATTTCCGCTTCGTCGGTGATGAATTCCGCATCGAGAACCCTTCCGACATGAAGCTGGAAGAAATTCTTCTTGACGAGTTCCGGATCCGCCTTGCCGTCGTGGGAGATTGGAATGACGAGTTCGTCGCTGCCGTCGTTGGCGGCGCGTACGTCATCGACGATTTTCTGAAGGACGCGGCGATAGTCGTCCGCGGCCTTGCGGAACTCCTTCTCCCTCAGATCGTTGAATTGCGCGGCGGCGCGGGCGAGCATGTCGTAGGCCATCCAATTGCGGATATCAGTATAGGCCCAGCTGCGGAATTTCAGCGGGTCTTCATCCGTCGAACGCATGGGGGGGAAGAGGCCTGTTTCATCTCGTTGCGATTCAATCCATTGGAACGCTTTGGTGGCCGCGTCGGCATACTTATTCCAACAGGCGGCGGCATTCGCTGCCAGGCAGTGCCGTGCGAAAATGACGATGACGCTGGCTGTGTCGCTGGCCCAATGGTTGCGGAACGGCCCCGCTTCGCCCGTGGGCTTCTGGCATTTCGTGAAGAAGAAATCGATGATTTGTTCCACATAGTCATGATAGCCAAGCAAGTCCAATCCGGCGGCATATGGCCATACTTCCCCAGGCCAGACACAGCGTTGCAGGCCGCCTTGACGCGGAATGATGAAATCCCGCCCGTCATCCGGAAGTGCAAGGCATTGAAGCATTTGAACGACCTGATGTCTTACGAAACGAAGCAGTCCGGGCGTGTTTGCAATGCGTTGCGGAAGGCGTAACGGCTCGAGAGCCTTCCGCCAACCGTCGCGCATTTCGGCGTAAGCCGCGTCATAACTTGCGCATTCTCGAATGCCTTTGCCGATGGCGAAATCAAATGTCGCCGTGCCGTTTTGCGGGATGACGAGCGTGAAACGCAATGCGCCTTTTTCGGCGTCCCATCGTGTTTCCGTGTCGCTAAGCACTTCGATGAAGCGGTCGTTCGAACGGATGATTTTGTTGTCCGCAAGCCAGTCGTCCGACGGGAGTTTGAGCCATGTATCCAGTTGCGGATCATAGATTTTGTAGATGTCCGGAGCTCCGAAGACGAGGCGGTCCTCCTTGGCGGCGCGGATGAACAGCGCAAAATCGCGGGAGACTTCTGCCGTGCCGTTGTTTTTTACTGTAAGTCTCGCATAGGCAGATGGTTTGCGCACAACAGGGGCACATGCCGCAAGCGTGATGTCCAACGTGCCATCATGCCATGTCTGGCTGTGGGCGGGCAGCCCGTCTTCCGTGACATTCAGTTCGGCCTTTTTGAAATTGAACGGCTCGTCATTTGGACCAACCAGCCAGACTGCATGGGAGCGGACATGACGGTAGCGGAACGACCAATCGTCGAGATGATGGACATCTCCGTAGAGGATCTTCCCTTCACGGAAAAACACGAGAAGTCGTTCGGTAAGAGGACCTTGCAGATAGCGGCGAGTCGTCTTCGGCTTCCGCCATCTTTCAGATTGCGCCGCATCGTCGTTCTTCAAGGCTGCGGTCAGAATGGCTTCCAGTTCCGTATATGGCTCATGTCCGTCGCATGTCATGGTTGAAAGGCCCATTTCGAAGTCCTTTATTTATTGTAAAGTAGGAAAATCAAGGCGTGTCGTTCGAGTCCTGTGTCAGAAAGAGCTGATCGACTTTCGTACCGTCTTCGCGCGTCTGCAACTGGATGCGGACGAGGCCTTTCGGAAGTTCGATCGGATCTTTGTACTGACGCCATTGGAATGAACTGCCGTCCGTCGTGCCGACGTGCCATGCATCATGGAGCAACGGGTTGTTCTGTTTGTCGGTGAAGACATGGAGAAGGAAGGAATCGTCTTCGGGCGTCGGTGCGGAGAAGCATCCCCACAAGTAGTAGGGACCGCCATTTTTGATGTCAAACTGCCACGTGACAAGGCCGTTGCCGCCGCCTTTGCCGCCGACTTCGCCGGGAGTCCAGACGTATTTGCCGTTGGAGGCGAGATCGTCTTCGCCGATGGTCATGTTGCTGACGACGGCTCCAGATTCAGCCTCCCATCTGACCGTCTGCCCGGGCATGACGATGATCGTGTTTTTGGAGATGGCCTTCTCCTGTTTGGCGAGTTCTTCAAAATATTCTTTGACACCAGGCGTGTCTCCCATGATTTCCGTTCCGATGTCGCGTCCGTTGATGGCGAAAATCTCGCGTGGCTGTTCTGGCTGGCAGGTGGACAAAATATTGAAAGGCCGTTTCGTTTCGAGGCGGAGCAATGTGGATTCGGACTGCACGGCGATGTCGATGCTGTTGTCTGGAACGACATTGGCCGTCCGTTGCACCGTCATGAAGTCATGGCGCCATGTGGCAAACCGTTCGGCATCAATACCTTCAGTGTCCGTCACGCGGATGTGGAACGCGGCCGCAGGGAAGGAGGCCTTCGGCGGCGGATTCCCCCAGAGGTCATGATGGGCGACGGTGAGGCGGGCGACTTTGAAGACGTTGTTGTCCCACACAAGAGCGATTTGTGCATTGTCACCTTTGATATTGGTCGCCATCGGCACATTGAAAGCGGCGACAGTTTTTCCAAAACGGACGAAAACGCAGGATTCTGTCGTCAACGGAATGGCCATGGGTGCGGCTGGAGCGAACTGAATTGGCGTGTCATCTATAAATATTTCATCGCCTTCAAGCGGAAGGACGATGTGGGATTCAAGTGTGGGATTTGTCGCGGTGGAGAAATCGAACGGACGATAGACGACGAGTCCGAGAGCGTCTCTCGCAGCCTGTGTTCCACCCCAGAAAGGCTTCAGATGGAGGGTTTTCTGATGAGGGCCAGTGCCTTCGTTGATGACTTTCTTGCCGTACGGGTCACGGCGTCCGTCTGCGATGAAATACGCGCGCGGAAGCATTGGATTTTCGCCTTTGAAATTGACGGCGAGCGGGATGTCCATGTTATGGTAGCAGGCTCCTGCGATGCCGAGCGCGATGTTGTTGCCAACCCACAGGGAGCTGTATTGGCTGTTTTCCGCCCCCCATGTGTAGTTGACGGTTCGCGGCGTCGTGGTGGCGAGTTGTAAGATGTCTTCCGTCGGACGCCAGTCCGAAATCAACATCGTGTAGGGGATGCGTCTGTTTGGATTGTCTTCTTCATAGATCTTTGCCGCATAGAGATATGCATCGACGGCACCACGGCCAGACAGATAGTCGTAGTCGCGTGAATGGGAGCCGACGCAACGTTTCGCGGACGGAAGCGAATTGGCGACGAGTTCAGACCAGAAAAGCTTCAGCAGTTTATCTGTGATCTGCTTTGCTTCCGGCGTGACGGTGAAATGGTTGAAGACTTGCAGGCAGCCGATATCGACGCCTGTATAGGTGGGCGAATTGTATTCACAGACGCCGAAGAGAGCTGTCTGCAAAGCGAACGCGCGGAGACGTTTGAGACCTTCCGCCAGGACTTCCGGACGGCTCAATGTTTCTCCGAGAAGCACAAGATTCTGCGCGTTCATGATGCTGATGTTCGTGTAGGACGGCGAGACTTTGTGGCGGAGGCAGCCTTCGACGGAATAGTCGAGAAGTTCTTTGAAAAGAGCCGTTTGCGATTCCGTCAACTTGTCTCGATGAAGGATCCAGATGAGCGCCCCCGTTTCCATGCAGAATTCGACGGCGTTGAAGTCCATGACGAGACCGTCGCGCCATGTCCAGCGGTAATTGCCGTATCCGGCGGACGTTTTGTCACGGTCTTGCATTCGGGCGGCGTGTTTGAAGACATCGTCCAATTGGTCAAGATTTGTTTCGGATTCGCAGACAAAGAACGCGTAGGAGAAAAGATCGCGGGAGGAAAGCCCTTTGTCCAGCGATTTGATTTTTTGGTAGATGTTGGAGCGGTTGACGATTTCTGCAAAGAACTCCTTACGAGAGATGTTTTGGGCGCTCAGATGCATTGCCAGAAGGGCCAGCAGAAGCAGTAATAGGCTCTTTTTCATGGTGTCACTCTTTGGGAGTTTGGTCGGTTGGTTTGTGTTTGAGGAAGGGCCAATTAATGCCATACAGCGCATAGGTCAGACTGATGCCAAAGCACCACCAGACGAAGGCCGGGCGGTAACATTTGTGGGCGAATGTGAAGCAGACGAAAACGATCATCATAATGAAAATCAACATCTTGAGACCGCGGGGCATCGTCGGCCAAAGAACTTGGCCAAAATGGCGGTAGGGGATGTTGGAGATCATCAGGAGGGAGGTTCCGACGACCATGACGGCGGCAAAGACGCCGGCGGCGGGATGATTGAAAAGCGTCGCGAAAAGAACGGAACTGCCTGCGAGAATGGCTCCTGCGGGGGCGGGCATGCCTTGGAAGACGCCTTTGGGCATTTCACGGGTGGGATGGAGGAAACGGTAGAGGCGGTAGAATAGGCAGCCTGCATAGAAAATGGCGATTACCGCGGCGGCCCATGGCGAAATCCATTCTTCGCTAAAGGCTAGATTGCAGAAGATTAGAGAGGCGATACCAAGCCCGAAGGATGTGGCGTCCGCAATGTCGTCGAATATGGGGCCGTGTGGCGTGGAGCCGTATTTTCGTGCCATCCGTCCATCAAAAAGATCGAAAAACTGTCCGACGAAGACGAGTACGTAGCAGATGATGTAGTATTTGAGCTTGTCTGTGCGGTAGGCTGTGAAGGCGCATGCGATGGCGGCCAACCCGCAGAGGAAGTTGGCCAACGTGAAGGAGTTAGCGTACCAGATGTCTGGAATGATCTTACAGTAGAACGACAGGAAGGCGAGGAGGGTGATGGACAGCGTCATACAATAAACAAACATGTTGTTGATGAGCACGAAATTGCCGAATTGCAGCGTTTCGATCTGGTTCAGGGAGATCAATGACAGCAGAACTGTGACAAGCGCGGTCTTTACTTTGCCAAAGGAGTTGGCGGCCTTCTTCTGGACGAACAAGCGGGAGGCCTGTCCAAGCGAGTCTATGACGATGAACGCGACAACCCATGGGAACGGAAGTATCTGGAGTCCAAAGGAGAAGACGGATCCGCAGGACAGATAGAACAGCACGGGGAAGTACATGAATTTGTCCGAGAGCGGATCAAGCCATTTGCCCATTTCCGTCTGGAGGTCGCAATTTCGTGCAATGGTGCCGTCGGATAGGTCGGTAATCATGAAGAACGCGAACCATAGCGTTGCGGCGATCCAATGGTCATGCGCGGCCAATGCGGCGGCGATGAAGCCCATGGGCAGTCGCAGGATGGAGATGCCGTTTGGGTGGAGGAAGGGGAGTTTTCGATACCATGGAATGATTTTGGGATTTTTCGTTGTCGTGGTGACGATGAGGCGTTCCATGCCGAGAATGGCCAGAATGGTGAAGACGATGATCCAGTTGATGCTCATTATAGTTGTTAGTTGTTAGTGGTGAATGTTTGGAGGGTGTGTTGATTCCGCATGTGCGGGTTGGTTTGTGTCAATTGATTCTTTATACAATACATTAACGTATCGAAAGGCCGTTTCAATTGGAATAAGAAGGAAAAGGGCGTTTTTTAGCGGTGAAACGATTTGACACAGGCTTGAAAGCCGTGTATTCTTTACTGATAGTTTTTATTGTTCAACCGTTTTTTATGATTGTCAGACAAGGAGCAGACATGGGTTACAAAGGTGCGAACGACATTGTGAATGTGGCGCTGGTAGGATGCGGCGGCATGGGCATGGGCGTCATCAACAATCTGAAGCCGTTTGAAGATGTGCGCGTCGTGGCGGTGGCGGATCCAATTGGCCGTTATCAGGACGATTTCTTCTACAAACGTCCCGTCGGCCGTGAAGTAGCGGCGGAAGAATACACGAAATTCTACGGCGAACGCTTCCCCGGCCATGTCTGCAAAGCGTATGAAGACTTCCGCGTCATGTTGGATGAAATGGACAAAGACATCGATGCCGTCGTCTGCGCGACGCCCGACCATTTGCATGCCTATGTCTCCGTCTATTGCATGCGCCATGGAAAACATGTCTATTGCGAGAAGCCGCTCGGCCATAACATCCGTGAAGTCAGATGGATGGCGAAAGTCGCGAAGGAAATGAACGTTGCGACGCAGATGGGCAATCTGGGCCATGCTCGCGAAGGCATGCGGCAAGCCATCGAAATCATTCGTGACGGCGGCATCGGCACGGTGACGGAAGCCCATGCATGGGTTCCCGCCGCCCGTTGGCACAAGTGGATGACAGCCGTTCCGACGGATACGCCCGCCGCTCCTGCGGATATGAATTGGGACCTCTGGCTCGGCCCGCGTCCCGTCCGTCCATACCATCATGTCTATGCGCCCGTTCGTTGGCGTGACTTCTGGACGTTCGGTCTTGGCGCGATTGGCGATTTCGTCTGCCATGACATGGATTTGATCTGCTGGGCGTTGGATCTTGTTGCGCCGACGACAGTTGAGGCGTTCCAGGCCGGCAAGACATCGCCCGAACTGACGCCGCACGCGGAAATCTGCCATTACTTCTACAAAGGCGCTTACAACAAGCCCGATCTGCATGTGACATGGTGGGACGGCGGCCTGCGTCCGCCGACTCCCGCCTGCTGGCTGGAAGGCCGTGCATGGCCGAGCCGCGGCTCCATGTTCATCGGCACGAAAGCCACGATGCTGTGCCCCGATCTCGGTGGTCGGCCGGAACTCTTCCCGAAGTCGTATGATGACAATTATACACGTCCTGAACCGTCGATTCCGCGTTCGGTCGGCCATCATCGCGAATGGATCGACGCGATCAAGGGCGGCAAACCCGGCGGAACGGAATTTGGCTATGCCGCTCGTCTGACGGAACTTGCGTTGCTGGGCGTCGTCGCCATCCGCACTGGCAAGAAGATCGAATGGGACTATGAGAACATGAAGGCCATCGGCGTTCCGGAAGCCGACGCCATCATCAACGGCGAACCCTACCGCGAAGGATGGGAGTTGGAATAGGCCTGCGGCCTATGCTTAAGGCTTGTGGCCTATGGCTTATGGGCTAATGGCTTATGGCTTATGGCTTATGGCCTATGGCTTATGGCCTATGGCTAAATGATTAATGATTAATGATTAATGAAAAACGCCTGCGGTGTGAAAACACTGCAGGCGTTTTTTGTGGAAAGTGGCGCTTGATGGCTGGTTTTCTAGCCTTCTAGCCGCCTATTCATAAAGGAACAGCGTGGTGGAGATGGCGGGCAGATCAATCGTGAAGTCTTTGAGATTTTCGCCGATGAGGCGTTTTTCTGGCAGAAGCATCGTCACACGAGCAGAATGCGGGAGGGTGATGCGGCGCTGGCCACCCTTCGCGGCATGGACGGCGAGAACGGATTTGTTCGCGTAGATGACGTCGTCCGGATTGTCGTTGAAACGATGGATGCCATGAGTCGCGAAGAGATTGCGGAGCTCGACGCGATCCAGAAGGCCCGTCGTGCAGAGGATGCTTTCCCAATTGTCGTATTGGCGTGATGCATAAGTGACTTTCTCCGAATCGCTTGCCAGCGTTCCAAACGCTTTTGCGTTTTCGTCTGCGACGGAGAACAGCGGGCCGACGTCGCCATGATCTTTCGTGCCCATGAGACGGCCGTCCGCAAGCTTCGTGAAGGGTGAGAAGAACGTCGGATTGAAGGCGATGTTCATGCCCGCCATGGTGGAAGCGGCGGTTGTGTCGGATATGTCTTTGTCTGTCAGGCAGTCGGGCGCGAAGAGCCAGATGATCGTGTGGCCGTTGCGTTTGAGATTATTGATGACGGCGCGTTTTTCAGGCGTCAAGTGATGGCAGTTGAGGAAGATGTAGATCTTGTAGTCGCGAAGCTTGCCGCTGGCGAGATCGGCGAATGAGACGGAATCGAAAGGTGTTCCAGAATAGGAAAGCTCTTTCATCTGGTAGGAGGTGGTGATGTTGAGAAGACGCGTCGGCATGTCCGTGGCGGAATAGACGGCATTCTCAAAATCGGCGACGACAAGGACTTGCGCAACGGAATCACAATCGATGTCCATGCTGCGGATTTCTTGCATCGGTTTGAAGCATTCTTGGATGGCAGGATCAAGATACCACGCCTGCCCAAAGTCGTAGTACCAGTAACCGCAACCGAGTGCCAAGGCTTGGCAGAAGTCGCGCGTCAGCATGGCGACGCTTTCCTGCGGCGTTTTGACATATTTGTGTCCGTCGTCGTTGGCCAGATGGGTGCGTCCATCCGCCTCCATGAGACCGAGTTTTCCGCGGCGGCGGTAGGTTTCCGCCAGGCAGCGGGCCGGCTGGGAGCCGCCGATGGAGCGGAAGATGC